>CAZWWR010000004.1:0-64500 GCA_964637265.1 uncultured Jannaschia sp. | reverse complement strand
TGGGCGACGGCCGCCCCGTGATTGCCGCCCGAGGCCGCGACGACGCCCGCCGATGGCACCTCGGAGGTCAGCAGGGTCTCGGATGCGCAGCGGACCTCGTGGCGGCCAGTATGCTGGGGATGCTCATCCTTGAGCGCGACGGGTCGGTTCCGGAGGCCGCCTGCCGCCATGGTGGGCGTGCGCGGGACACGGGGCCGGATCCGCTCCCAGGCGGCGGCGACGTCATCGTTGGACACGGTCCCTCCCAGGGTGTCTACAAGGCCGGCGCCCCCGGAGAGAACCATGGCCGACACCGCGAAGCACCCCCTCCGAGACGCCCGTCGCGATCGGCTCGAGGCGCGCGGCGTCGACGAGACGCCGCAGACGCTCTCGCCGGCCTACCGCCTGGCCTTCGACGACCCCGAGTTCCTGCTGCGCGACGAGATGCGCGGCCTGCGGCTCCAGCTCGAGATGACGAAGCCCGAGCGGCTGATGGACGAGGCGGGCGTGCGCTCCACGGTGGTCCTCTTCGGGGGCGCCCGCATCCCGCCGCCCGAGCGCGCCGAGGAGGCCCGGACGCCGATGCTGCGCGACCTCGCCCACTACTACGACGAGGCGCGGCGCTTCGCCCGCATGGTCACCGAGCGCGCCGAGCCGGGGGAGGACGTCGTGGTCACCGGCGGCGGCCCCGGCGTCATGGAGGCCGGCAACCGAGGCGCGCACGAGGCCGGGGGGCGCTCCGTGGGCCTCGGCATCGTGCTGCCCCACGAGCAGGGGCCCAACGAGTGGGTCACGCCGGAGCTCGCCTTCAACTTCCACTACTTCGCCACGCGCAAGATGCAGTTCCTCATCCGCGCCCGCGCGGTGGCGGTCTTCCCCGGCGGCTTCGGCACGCTCGACGAGCTCTTCGAGACGCTGACCCTCATCCAGACGGGGCGGATGGAGCGGCTGCCGGTGCTTCTCTTCGGGCGGCCCTTCTGGGAGCGGGTGGTCGACTTCGGCGCTCTCGCCGAGGCCGGCACGATCAACGAGGCCGATCTGGACCTCTTCCGCTACGTCGAGACGGCCGAGGAGGCCGTGGAGGCGATGGACGACTGGCCCGTCGCCCCCGCGCGCGACGAGATCCCCGGCCGGCCGGCTCTCGACAGCGCCCCGCGCCCCCACCGCCAGGGCGGTTGAACCCGGCGGGACCCACGGCCGATGACGGCCCTCCACCGGCGCGGGGCTTGCCCTGGAGCCCCCCGAACGACGGCCGGCATGGCTGCCCGGCCGGCGCCGGCGATGTCCGCGAGGCCGGTGGTCGGGGCGGTGAGCGGGCCGCCCGCTCGGCGGGCCCACTCCGAAGCCGGGCCTCGGCGAGAAACCCGCGGCGGGGGTGCGGCGTTCGGTCCCCGAGCAACGCACATCACTGAAGGAGTGATTCAATGGAAGGTCTGGGCTGGTTCAGCTTTCTCATCGTGGGCCTGGTCGCCGGCTACGTCGCCGAGAAGATCATGAAGCGCGACCAGGGGCTGCTGACGAATCTGATCGTCGGCGTGATCGGCGCCTATCTCGGCGCGTTCCTCTTCAGCCTCGTGGGCATCAACGCGGGCGGCTTCCTCGGCGCCCTCATCGTGGCGATCGTCGGCGCCATCGCGCTGCTGTGGATCGTCGGCAAGGTCATGGGCGGCCGCAGGGCCTGAGCCCGCTCGGCGCCCCGTCGCGGCGGGGCGCCGGAGCCGGGCCTCCCGCCGAGGGTCCGAAGGGGTGCGTCGGCTCGGGGCGCCTCCCACCGACCGGCGCGGGACCCAAGGTTCCGGCCGCACCTGCCGGAAGGTCTCGCCTCCCCGCCCTGCCGGAGCGCGCTACTCGGCGGCGTCGAGGGCCCGCCCCGAGCGCGCCGCGCGCTGGGACTCCGACTTGAGCTGCCCGCAGGCGGCCATGATGTCCTCCCCGCGCGGCGTGCGGATGGGGGAGGCGTAGCCCGCCTTGTGCACGATGTCCGCGAAGCGCTCGATCCGATCCCACGAGGAGCGGCGATAGGGCGCCCCGGGCCATTCGTTGAACGGGATGAGGTTGATCTTAGCCGGGATCCCCCGGATCAGCCGCACGAGACGCCGCGCGTCCTCGTCGGAGTCGTTCACCCCGTCGAGCATGACGTACTCGAAGGTGATCCGCTCGGAGTTCGACAGTCGAGGATAGTCGCGCAGGGCCTGGAGCAGCGCCTCGATGGGCCAGCGCCTGTTGATCGGCACGAGACGGTCGCGCACCGCGTCGGTGGTGGCATGGAAGCTCACGGCGAGGAGGCACCCGATCTCCTCCGCGCAGCGCGCGATCTGCGGCACGACGCCCGAGGTCGACAGCGTGATCCGGCGGCGCGACAGCGCGATCCCATGGCCGTCCATCACCACATGCATGGCGTCCCGCACGGCCTCGAAATTGTAGAGCGGCTCGCCCATCCCCATCAGGACGACGTTCGACAGGAGCCGGTCCTCGCGCTTGGGCTCGCCCGGCACGGGCCATTCGCCCAGGTCGTCGCGGGCCAGCATGACCTGTGCCACGATCTCTGCTGCGGTCAGGTTCCGGACGAGCTTCTGCGTTCCGGTGTGACAGAAGGAGCAGGTCAGCGTGCACCCCACCTGTGAGGAGACGCAGAGCGTGCCGCGGTCGGTCTCGGGGATGTAGACCGTCTCGACCTCGTGGCCGCCGGCGATCCGCACGAGATACTTGCGCGTCCCGTCCGCGCTGACCTGACGGCTCACGACCTCCGGCAGCGCGAGATCGAACCGCTCGGCCAACGCGGCGCGGTAGTCCTTCGAGAGGTTCGTCATCGCGGCGAAGTCGCGGACGCCCCAGTGGTAGATCCACTGCCAGAGCTGGCCCACCCGCATCTTGAGCTGACGCTCCGGCGTGACCAGCGCGATCGCCTCCGCCAGCCCCGCGCGCGTCAGGCCGACGAGGTTCGGCCGCCCGCCGGGCGCACGGCGGGGGAGCGTCAGCACGTCCTGCGTCACGGGCGCGGAGGGCTCGGTCATCGCGGTTCCCCAAGACTGAAGCGGGCGCCTCATATGGAGGCGCCCGCCGCGAATTGCAAAAGGAGCCCGGTCAGGAGGCGCAGCGGCGCTCCGCGTCCTCCACCGCGGCCGTGAAGCCGAGCAGGCTGAAGGTGTCGGTGGTTGTGGTTCCGCGGCCGGACACCCCGGTGACCACCGCCTCCGCGCCCCGCTTCATCGCCGTGACGATGCGCTGGTCCTCGGCGGGGGAGGCGGACCAAGCCAGCTCTCCCTCGGTGAACAGCTCGAACGCGCTCCCGCCGATCTCGACGCGCACGGTCGAGTTCTCGCGGTAGGGATAGCCGCCGGTCACGGAGACCTCGCCCATCTTCCCCTCGCTGGGCCAGTAGCTGACATACATGCGGATGTCGCCACGGCGCGCCGCCACCTCGCGGCCGTCGCGGGTGTTGCGCACGCTCTTGGGCGCGGCCACGATCCAG
Organism: uncultured Jannaschia sp.; assembly: GCA_964637265.1. Lineage (GTDB taxonomy): Bacteria > Pseudomonadota > Alphaproteobacteria > Rhodobacterales > Rhodobacteraceae > Jannaschia. The sequence continues at coordinate 61,049 of CAZWWR010000004.1, read as the reverse complement.
CACTGCGTCGGGTCGCTCTCGACGAAGACGGACCAGTCCGTCTCCGTGGCGACGCGGTTGGTGCTCTCCTCCTGCGCCTGTGCGGGCGCGGCGAGGGCCATCGAAGCGGCCAGGGCGGCCACCGCGGCCGGGCGGGCTGCGAAGATCATGTCGGGCTTGCCTCGTCTGCCTGTCGGTACCACTGCGGGGTCGGGCGGCGGCCCCGGCGTTCCGGGTTGGCGCGCGCCCGTTCCATGTCGGACGTCGAATCGTAGCGCAAGGGCCCGGCGGGGGGAAAGCCTGCCCCGCACAAATCCCCGGACCTGTGTGGCCGACGGACGGCGGTCCGCGACGGCCGCTCCGCCGGAGGGGCCAAGGCCGCAGGTGCGAGACCCCAGCCCGGTGGCGCCGGGCGACGCGCCCAGGTCCGACGCCGTCTCGCCGTCGATGCCTACCGTCCTTCCGCGATGGGCATCACTCGGAGGTGCAGGACGGCGCGGCGGCACTCGGTCTCGCTCGCACTCTCCTCGCGCACATCTCCGAAGGCGGCCGTCAGGCGCGCGCCTCGCCGGCTTCCAGGATCAGGCGAACCATCTCCGCCTTGCGGAGCGGCTTCGTCAGGAAGACGTCGAACTGCGACCGGCACCCGGCGGCTTCGGGCGTGGCATGCGCCGTCATCGCGATGACCGGGACGGTGGCGCCGCCGGGAAGCTGGCGGATGCGGCGCAGCGCCTCCTCCCCATCCATGACCGGCATCGACAGGTCGAGGAAGACGGCATCGAAGGGCGCGGCGGCGAAGCGGTCCACCGCCTGCGCCCCGTCCTCGACGATCTCGATGCTGGCCGGGACGGAGGCGAGCATCTTGCGCAGGAGCAGGCGGTTCGTCGCGTTGTCGTCGGCCATGAGCACGCGGGGTCCGACCTCGACCTCCGCGCCATCCCCCGGTGCCTGCTTCGCGCTCGCCCGGAGCGGGGCGGGCGCCGAGGCGTAGCGGGCGAGCGTCGCGGCGAGATCGGAACCCGTGCCGGGCCAGGCCACCTCGGCGTCCGCCCGCTGCCGCAGCGCCGGGGAGGCGTCCGTGGCGCGGCCCACGAGGATCACCGGCGCCGCCCCCTTCGGCGGCAACTGCCCGGCGAGGGCCGCGCCGCCCCCCTCGAGCGCGTCGACCGCGAGGATCACCGGCGCGGCGCCGGCGGAGGGGACGGGCATGACCTCCACGCCGCAGCGGACGAGCGCCGTGACGATCACGGTCGCGTTGAGCGAGGCCATCGCCGGGAAGGCCACGCGGGCCGGGAGCGCGAGGGGCGGGGCCGGCTCCGCCGCCTCCATCGGGATCTCGATGCGGAAGCAGGAGCCCGTGCCGGGCGCACTCCGGAGCGAGAGATCGCCGCCCATGCCGCGCACGAGGCTCCGGGTGATGGCGAGGCCGAGCCCCGTCCCCTCGCGCCTGACCATGCCCGGATCCTCGACCTGCACGAACTCGTCGAAGATCGCCGCCTGGTCGCGCTCGGGAATGCCGACGCCGGTGTCCTCGACGGAGATCACGACCCGGTGGCCTGTGCCGCGCTCCCCTCCGCTGTTCGCCTCCTCTCCGTCTGCGCCTTCGCCTGTCGCCTCGGGGACGATCTCGGCCCGCAACGCCACGTGCCCCCGGTCCGTGAACTTCACCGCGTTGCCGAGGAGGTTGAGGATCACCTGCCGGATGCGCCCTTCGTCGCCGAGGAGCCGCCGGGGGGCGTCGAGCGGGTAGGCGAGCGCCATGTCGAGGCCCTTCGTCTCCACCCGCCCGGCCGCCGAGGCGAGGCGGAGGCAGTCGAGAAGGAGCGCCTCGAGGTCGAAGGGCGCGCTCTCGAAGCGCATCCGGCCCGCCTCGCTGCGGGAGAGGTCGAGCACGTCGTTCACGATCGCCAGCAGCGCGCCCGCGGAGTTGCGGATCGTGTCGGCGCAGACGCGGGCGTCCTCGTCGAGGCGGCTCTCGCCGAGGAGTTCCGCCATGCCGATCACGCCGTTGAGCGGCGTGCGCATCTCGTGGGACATGCGGGCGAGGAACTGCGTCTTGGCGCGTGCCGTCGCCTCGGCGTTGTGCCGCGCCTCGCGCAGCGCCGCCTCCCGCGCGACGACCTCCGTCATGTCGGTGGCGGCGGACACGATGTCCCCGTCCGCCGATCGCCTGTCGTTGAGCTCGAAGCTCCGCCCGTCGAAGAGCCTGAGCGTGAAGGGCGGGATCTCCTCCTCCTCCCAGCGCGCGAGGAGCGCCTCCGTCCATGCGCCGGGCTCGTCGCCGGCGAGGTCGAACACGCCCTCCTCCGCCGCCGAACCGAAGAGGTCGGCCGCGGTGATGCCCCGCTCACCGGCGGCGCCGTCGAGCATCGCGCGGTAGGCGGGGTTCGCGGCCACGAGCCGGTGGTCGGCGTCGAACAGGGCGAAACCGTCGCCCATCGCCTCGAGCGCGAGCCAGAGCCGGCGGCGGGCCCGCTCGGCCTTCCCCGACGCCTCGTCGCGCTGCGCCCGGGCGACGGCCGTCCGGCCGAGGAGGCGCTGGTTCGCGCGGCGCTCCTCGATGACGCGGTTGGTCAGCTTGTCGGCGTGGTTGGCGAGCTCCCTGTGCGCGGCGCCGAGGTCGGCCTTCACGTCCTCGAGACGCCGCTCGGCCGCGAGGCGGCGGCGGCGCTCCGCCAGGAAGCGTTCCTCGATGCTCTCCAGCCGGATGCTGGCCATGCCCGTCCTGCCGTCCACGGATTCCCGAACCCGCCGGACGATGCAGGCCGTGGGTTTCCGCCCGGCTAACGGGAGGGGTTCAGTTCAGGCAGAAATGCAGCGGATACCGTCCATCCGAGTACTGGCCAAACAGACTCCCCACCTCCGGGTGCTCGACCGGGCCGGAGGAGCCGTCGGGCACGAGGTTCTGCTCGGAGACGTAGGCGACGTAGTAGCTGTCGTCGTTCTCGGCGAGCAGATGGTAGAACGGCTGGTCGCGGCGCGGACGGGCGTCCTGCGGGATGGCGTCGTACCATTCCTCGGTGTTGGCGAATTCCGGATCGACGTCGAAGATGACCCCGCGGAACGGGTGCTTCCGGTGCCGCACGACCTCGCCGAGCCCGTACTTCGCCTCTCCCTTCAGCATGCCGTCCCCCAGCCCGTCTGCACGCGTCCGTCGCCACCCGCCGGCCCCCGCGTCTTGCGGCGCGTCATCGGACCTGGTCGGGGCGGCGCCCCGTTGCGCGCCGCCGGATGGACTTCTAGACCGCAGGGCGGCCACTTGTCCATCGGGGACGGCGGCGATCGCCGGGAACCGCGCCTTGGCCCATGCCCTCACAGTGCTCGGGATCGTCGCCCCCGTCTTCGCCCTTGTTGGCGCGGGATGGCTCTGGGCGCGCCTCGGCCGGGCCTTCGACACCCGCTTCGTGACCGAGATCGCGATGACCCTCGCGGTGCCCGCCCTCGTGTTCACCGCGCTGGCGCGGACCTCGCTCGATCCGGGCGCGATCGGCCGTATGGCGGCGGCGTCGCTGGTGGCCTACGGCGTAGCCCTGGCCGCCTTCGCGGCACTCAGGCCGGTGCTCGCGGGGCGGGCCGGCCTCGGGCGGCGGAGCTTCGTTGCGCCGATGGCATTCGGCAACACGGGGAACCTCGGCCTTCCGCTCGCCCTCTTCGCCTTCGGGGAGCCGGGGCTCGACTATGCGGTGGCGACCTTCGCCGTCACCTCGCTCCTGACGTTCACCGTCGGGCTGTGGCTGTTCTCGGGGGGCGGCCGGCCGGGGAGGGCCCTGCGCGAGCCGATGGTCTGGGCCGCCCTCCTCGGGGGCGCCGTGCTCTGGACCGGGGTCGAGGTACCTCCGGTCGTCCTCGACGCGACGGGGCTGCTCGGTCAGATGGCGATCCCGCTCATGCTGCTCACGCTGGGCGTCGCCGTGGCGCGGCTCGACGCCCGTGGCGCGGGACGCGCGCTCCTCCTCGCCGCCGCGAAGGGCCTCGTCTGCGCGGCGATCGGCTGGGCGACCGCGCGGGCGTTCGGGCTCGACGGCGCGGCGCTCGGGGTGCTGGTGCTTCAGATGGCGATGCCGGTCGCGGTCACCTCCTACCTCCTCGCGGAGCGGTTCGATGCCGACCCGCCGGCTGTCGCAGCCTTGGTGATGGCCTCGACCGGACTGTCGGTTGTGATGCTGCCACTGCTGCTCGCCGTCCTGCTCTGAGCGGTAGCGCCACGGACGCGCACGGGCTATGCTCCCCTCCAGAGGTCGCAAGAACCTGGGCAGTGGACATAATCAGATGAAGCGCATCGTGCAGATCGGCATGCTCTGCGTTCTCGCGGCATGCGGGGGCGGGAGCGGCAGCGGGCGCGCGCCGTCGAACCTCGACGACGCCTGCGCCATCCTGGCGGAGCGGCCGGGCTACCTTGCCGCGTTCAAGGCGGCGGAACGCAAGTGGGGCGTGCCGGTGCACGTCCAGATGGCCACGATCTACCAGGAATCGAAGTTCATCTCCGACGCCCGGACGCCGCTGCGCTACTCGCTCGGCGTGATCCCCGTCGGCCGGCAGAGCTCGGCATACGGCTACAGCCAAGCCCTCGACGGCACCTGGAAGGAGTACCTGGAGCAGGAGCGGGTCCGGCGCGCCAAGCGCGACCGCATCCGGGACGCGACCGACTTCATGGGCTGGTACATGGTCGGCACCCGCTCGCAGCTCGGGATCCCCCTCAGCGACGCGCGCAACCAGTACCTCGCCTACCACGACGGACGGGCCGGCTATCGCCGCGGGACATGGCGCAACAAGTCGTGGCTGATCCGCGTGTCGGGAGAGGTCGCGAACCGCGCGAAGGTCTACGAGAAACAGCTGGCGAGATGCCGTTAGGCGTGGGTGATGGCGGCTAATCACACGTTGGGACTGCATGTGAGTTGGACAATCTTGCGGTGCAGTCGGGCCTGGCTGGCGCCAAGCGGCCACCGGCATCGTCGGCGGACCGATCGGCCGTGATAGGTCCGGTCCGCGGAAGGCCGAGACAACTCTACATTTCCTCCGGAGCTAGAATACAAGCGGTTCGGCCGCCTATGGCGCAAGAAGACTCAGAGCACATCAAGAGCTGGCGGCTCCGCGCGCATGGCCAGACCGCGACGTGTAAGTCGACTGCTATGCCGACACAGACTTTGTCAGTGACAACTAGTGCGTCCGCGACGCATTCCCGATGTGGGGCGGGTGCGCGATCGTACCGACGGAAGCGTCGTCTGCGTATTACGATTCCGCTGAGTTCGAGGTTCTGCTCCACGGTCGCTGGGGTTGGTGATCGAGAGCAGGCAGATGCTTACGGAAGGGCAATGGGAGCGGATCGCGCTCTGCCGTAGCAGCCCGGGGCGAATGCAGTTCGGCACCCGCTTCCGCGCCGAACGAAATCCCCTCTAGCCGTCCTTCCTCTGCCTGAAGCGCTGGCGCCGTATCGCTCTGCGCAGCGGGTGAATCCTTCCCAGTTCCACTTCCCTCCCCTCACCGCCTGCGCGATCGAATGGGACAAATGAATGCCGGCGACGCCAAGAATGCAGCCGCACTCCCTAGACGTCCACGTTGATCGCCACGCCCCTCTCCTGGGCGAGATGGGCGGCGGCGGCGGCGACGGCGAGGTCCTGGAGGCCGACGCCCGTCCCGTCGAAGAGGGTGATCTCCTCCGGCGAGGCGCGGCCAGGATGGGCGCCCCGCACGACGTCGCCGATCGGCACGATGTCGGCCTCGTCGAGCATCCCCTGCGCCACCGCGTGCTGGGCCTCCCCGAGGGTGACCGACTGGGCGACCTCGTCGGCGAACACGCTGGCCCGGCCGAGGAGCACCGGATCGACCTCCTGCTTGCCCACGGTGTCCGTGCCCATGCAGGCGAGGTGGGTGCCCGGGGCCACGTTGGCATCCAGCAGGGACGCCTTCGGCGAGGAGGTGATGGTGACGATCACGTCCGCTTCGCGCATCCCCTCGAGCTCCACCGCCTCGAACGGAAGGCCGGCCTCCCCGGCCACCTCCGCGAGGCGGGGCAGCATCTCGGGGTGCTTGTTCCAGCCGATCACGCGCTCGAAGGACCGCTGGGCGAGCGCCGCGCGGAGCTGGAACGCCGCCTGATGGCCGGCGCCGACCATGCCGAGGACGCGGGCATCGGATCGGGCGAGGTGCCGGATCGACACCGCCGAGGCGGCGGCGGTCCTCAGCGCCGTCAGGAGGTTGCCGCCGACCATCGCGGCGGGCCGCCCCGTCTCGGGGTCGAACAGGAACACGGTGGACTGGTGGTTGATGAGGCCGCGCCGCTCGCTGTTGTGCGGCCAGTAGCCTCCGGCCTTGAGCCCGAGCGCGCCCGCGGACGCGTCGACCCCACCCTTGAAGCCGTAGAGCGCCTCCTCGTCCCCGGGCAGAGCCTCCCGCACCACCGGAAAGTTGCGCGCCTCGCCCGCCGCCATGGCGGCGAAGGTCGCCTCGACGGCGGCCACCGCGTCCTCCTGGGTGACGAGATCGGCGATGAGGGCTTCGGGGACGATGATCATGGGGCCTCCGGATGGCGCGGGCGGACAGGAATCGGGCGTGGGGATGATGAAGCGGCACCCCGGAAGCGGTCTGCACCGCTAGCGGGGCGAGTGATTGGAGGCTGGGCATCCCCCCGAAGGTGGTGCCGGGGGGGCCGAACGTCAGGACGATGGAAGATACGCCGGCGCGGCGGGCGCACGCCGGGCGCGCCCGCTCGAAGCCGTAGGAGCCTCCCCGTGACGTCCTAGTAGGCCTTGCCTCGGGCCGAGACCGGCCATAGCGTCTCGACCACGCCGTTCCGCACACCGACATACCAGTCGTGGACGTTGCAGGTCGGGTCGCAATGGCCGGGCACGAGGCGCAGTTTCTCTCCCACCGCGAGGATCCCGTCGGGATCGGCCACGACGCCGTGCTCGTCGGAGCACTTCACGTACTCGACGTCGTCGCGCCCGTAGATCACCGGCAAGCCCGAATCCACCGACTGGGCCTTCAGCCCGGCGTCGACGATCGCCTTCTCGGGCTTCGCGTGGCTCATCACGCTGGTGAGGAGGAAGAGCGCGTTCTCCCACTCGCCCCGGTCGATCCGATTGCCCTCCTTGTCGAGGATGCGGCCGTAATCCGCGTCCATGAAAGCGTAGGAGCCGCACTGAAGCTCGTTGTACACGCCGGAGTTGGACTCGAAGTAGTAGCTCCCCGTCCCGCCGCCGCCGACGATGTCGCATTCGATGCCCTCGGCCCGAAGCCCCTCGACGGCGTCGCGGACCATGTCCACGGCGACGGCGATCTTCGCCTTCCGGTCCTCGTAGCTGTCGAGGTGCTGCATGGCGCCCTGATAGGCCTGCAGCCCGGCGAAGCGCAGGCCCTCGGCCGCGTCGATGGCCTTGGCGATGCGCACCACGTCCTCGGTCTTCGTCACGCCGCAGCGCCCGGCACCGCAGTCGATCTCCACGAGGCATTCGATCTGCGTTCCGTGCCGCTGCGCGGCCTCGGACAGCTCCGCCACGTTCGCCTCGTCGTCCACGCAGACGATCGTGCGAGCGCCGAGCTTCGGCATCCGGGCGAGACGGTCGATCTTGGCCGGGTCCCGCACCTGGTTCGACACAAGGACGTCCTTGATGCCGCCGCGGGCGAACACCTCCGCCTCGCTCACCTTCTGGCAGCATACGCCGCAGGCGCCGCCCAGCTCGTGCTGAAGCCGGGCCACGTCGACCGACTTGTGCATCTTGCCGTGCACGCGATGGCGCATCCCGTGCTCGCGAGCGTACTCGCCCATCTTGCGCACGTTTCGCTCCAGAGCGTCGAGGTCGAGCACCAGCGCAGGCGTCTGGATCTCCTCCTCGCGCATCCCGGGCAGCGCGGGCACGTCGAAGCCCACCTCCAGTCCGTCGTAGCTCGTCGCGTCCTTCATCTCGTCCTCCCTCAGCCCCGCATCCAGGGCAGCTTGTCCAGATCCACGTTCCCGCCCGTCACGATCACCCCCACCCGGCGCCCGCGGAAGGCCTCGGGGTTCTTCAGGATCACGGCGAGCGGGACCGCGCAGCTCGGCTCCATCACGATCTTCATCACCCGCCAGGTCAGGCGCATGGCGTCCACGATCTCCTGCTCCGACGCGGTCAGGACGTCGCTTACGTGGTGGGACACGAAGTGCCACGTCCGCTCCTTGAGCGGAACCTTCAGCCCGTCGGCGATGGTGTCGGGCGCGTCGTCGGCGATGATGTGGCCCGCCCGGAAGGAGCGGGCCGCGTCGTCCGCCTGCTCGGGCTCCGCCGCGACGATCCGCATGTCGGGCGCGAGGCGTGAGAGCGTCAGGCAGCAGCCGGAGATCATGCCGCCGCCGCCGATCGGCGCCACCACCGTGTCGAGCGGATCCTCGTCCATCTCCTCCATCTGCTCGAGCATCTCCCGCGAGCACGTCCCCTGCCCCGCGATCACGCGCGGATCGTTGTAGGGATGCACGAAGTCGGCGCCCGTCTCCTCGTGGACGCGCGCGAACACCTCCTCGCGGGAGGTGGTGGACGGCTCGCACTCGGTGATCTGCCCGCCGTAGCCGCGCACGGCATCCTTCTTCGCCTGCGGGGCCGTCCGGGGCATCACGACGTGGCAGGGGATGCCGCGCCGTCCGGCCGCGTAGGACAGGGACAGGGCGTGGTTGCCGGAACTGTGCGTGGCGACGCCCCGCGAGGCCATCTCCTCGGACAGGCCGAACACCGCGTTGGTCGCCCCGCGCACCTTGAAGGCGCCCGCCTTCTGGAAGTTCTCGCACTTGAAGAAGAGCTGCGCCCCCGACATCTCGTCGAGGATCCGGGAGGTCATCATCGGGGTGCGGTGGATATGCGGCCGGATGCGGTCGTGCGCGGCGAGCATGTCCTCGAATTCGGGCAGGTCTAGGCCGTCGAGATCGCGCATCAGGCGGCCTCCCGCTCGGCCGCGGCGCCCTCGCGCCGGCGGTCACCCGGCCCGTCGCCGGCACCGTGGCGGTAGAAGGCCTGCGCCGCGGCGACGCCCGAGCCCAGGCGGATGTCGAGGCCGAGGTCGGCCATCGCCATCTCGGCGACGCCGAGGCCCGAGATCACCATCGCGTCGGTGAGCATGCCGAGATGGCCGATGCGGAAGACCTTGCCGGCGACCTCTCCGAGACCGACCCCGAAGGCCATGTCGTAGTCCCTGGCGGCCACCTCTACGATCCGCGTCGCGTCGAAACCTTCGGGCGTCCGGATCGCGGAGACGGTGTCGGAGCGGACCTCCGGCGTCGCGGCGCAAAGTTCGAGGCCCCACGCGCCCACGGCACGGCGCACGCCCTCCGCGAGCCTGCGGTGGCGGGCGAACACGGCCTCGAGGCCCTCGTCGAGAAGCATGTCGCAGGACAGGCGGAGGCCGTTCATGAGGCCCACCGCGGGGGTGTAGGGATATCCGGCCGATGCGTAGCTCCGGGTCATGTCGTCGAAGTCGAAGAAGGTCCGCGGAAGCCCCGCCGACCGGGAGGCGTGTCGCGCCTTCTCGCTCACGCCGACGATGGCGAGGCCGGCCGGCAGCATGAATCCCTTCTGCGATCCGGTCACCGCCACGTCGACGCCCCAGGCGTCGAAGCGGAAATCCATCGAGGCGATGGAGCTGACGCCATCGACGAGCAGGAGCGCGGGATGGCCGGCGGCGTCCAGCGCCCGGCGGACGGCCCCGATGTCGGAGCGCACCCCCGTGGCCGTCTCGTTGTGCGTGGCGAGCACCGCCCGGATGCGGTGCCCCTGGTCCTCCCGAAGCGCCGCCTCGATCGCCTCGGCCGGGAGCCCCTCCCCCCAAGGCACCTCGATCACCTGCACGTCGAGACCGTGCCGCTGGCAGAGGTCGATCCAGCGATGCGAGAACATGCCGTTGCGCGCGGCGAGCACCCGGTCGCCCGCGCTCAACGTGTTCGAGATCGCCGCCTCCCAGCCGCCCGTGCCGGTCGAGGGGAAGACGAATATTTCCGCCGCTTCCGACTTCAGGATGCGCCGCACGCCGTCGAGGCAGGGGTTGAGGATGTCCGCGAAGGCGGGCGAGCGATGGTCGAGGGTCGGCAGGTGACAGGCGAGCCGCAGCGCCTCGGGCATGTTCGTCGGTCCGGGAATGAAGACCGGGTTCTGGCTGCTCATCACGTCCTCCCAACGCAAGTGCATGCCCGCGCATGACGCGGGGCTGTCGCTTTCCTAACGACTCTCCCCGAAGCCCCCAAGTTTTTCGAAAGTAGTTTTCACAAACGGCGAGGTGGGGCGTACTCCTTCCATGTCAACGTCTTGCGGTTTTTCGACCTGCACCGCCTCACCCCGACGCTCGCTCGTCGGGCCTGCCGGAACGAAGAATTCACGGGGAACTCACGACGGAGGCGGAGGGCCCGATGGTATCCTGTGGGCGGCCCGGGCACTCGCCGTCGTGCCTCCGGCCGGATTTGATCACCTCCGGAGTTCTCGTCATGTCCCGCCTTCCGTTCCTCTGCACGACCTGCCTCGTCCTCCTGCCGTCCGTCGCGACCGCGCAGGACAGCCCGGCGCTCGAGCGTTTCGCCCGACCCTCCCCCGAGATCCGTGCGCTGCTGGGCGACGTGCCGAGCTTCCGGGGCGCGCTCGACGAACAGGTGGCGTCCCTCGCGGATGCCGCGGACCGCCGTGAGGGCGATCCGGGGACCGTGCACCTCGCGATCGACTTCTCCGAGCCACCCGACCCTACCCTCGTCGATGCGCTTCGTGAGGCCGGGGTGGAGTTGCTGGGCCGCATGGATGACGACGTCTGGGCGGCTGCCGCCGGCCCCGACGGAATCGCCCGGCTTTCGGAGGAGGCCTTGGTCGACGCCGCGGTGTACCCCGTGGCCGCAAAGATCTCGCCTCTCTTCGCCGACGCGGTTCGGGAGGAGGACGCCTCGCTCGACGACGGGGCGGCGATCAGCGTGACCTTCTTCGAGGGGGTGCCCGAGGAGGCGGCGCGGTCCGGGCTGGAGCAGATCGGCGCCTCGGCCGAAGGGGAGGCCGCACAGGACTTCGCGCTGACGCGGACGCTCCCGGCCCGCCTGCCGGAAGGCGGCCTCCTGCCGCTCGCCCTGCTCGACGAAGTGCAGATGATCGAGCCCGCCGCGCCGCCCGACATCCCCTTCAACCAGGCGACCGCGCAGCCGCTCTCGAACGTCGACGACGTGCAGGGGCCGCCCTTCGAGCTGAATGGCACCGGCGTCACGCTCGGCATCTGGGAGGCCGGCGCGGTGGTCCGGGCGACGCACGAGGACCTCACCCCCCGCGTCACCGTGCAGGCCGGCCAGACCGCGACGCAGAGCCGTCACGCGAACCACGTCGCCGGGACGATGGTGGCGAGCGGGGTGAACACGCCGGCGGCCGAGGGGATGGCCCCCGCCGCGGACCTGCTGAGCTGGGACGCGCCTTCCGACTTCACCGAGATGTCGGCGGCCGCGGCACCCGGAGCGGCTCCGCGCATCACGGCCTCGAACCATTCCTATGGTCAACGCATCGGCTGGGACCCGAGGACGAACAGCTGGAACCCGAACCAGGCGCGCTTCGGCTCCTACACAACCGCCGACAGCGCCGTGCTCGACCGTGTGATCGCGGGCAACGCCGCCGGGACCATCGCGCCGACGGAGCTCGTCTCCGTCTGGGCCGCGGGCAACGACCGCAACGATGCCCCGCTCCCCGGAATCGTGGGCGGCCCGCAGGACTGCTTCCAGGGCGGCCTCTTCGCCCCGGGCGGCGGGGCCTTCGCTGCGGACTGCATCGGCCCGGACGCGGTGGCGAAGAACGTGATCACGGTGGGCGCGATGAACGGCGCGGGCGCCATCGCCGGCTTCTCCTCCTACGGCCCGACGGACGACGGGCGCATCAAGCCCGACCTCGTGGCCCAGGGTGTGAGCCTTCTCTCGCTCGGCGACGCGCCCCCGGCCGCGCAGACGGATACCGGAACGTCGACGACCTCCGGCACCTCGATGGCGGCGCCCGTCGTGGCGGGCATCGTTGGCCTCATGCGCGAGGAGTTCGCCTCGACCGGGCTCCAGCCCATCGCGGCCGCCTACAAGGCGATCCTCATCCAGACCGCCCGCGACGTTCAGGGCGTGGGCCAGTCGCTGCCCGGGCCGGACTTCGCCACCGGCTGGGGCATCGCGGACGCGGAGGCCGCGTTGCGCCTCCTGCGCCGCGCGGGCGGCCCGGGCTATGCCGAGGGCACCGTCGCCTCGACCGGGGCGGGCAACGCCTGGACCTTCCCGTTCGTCGTCCCGGCCGGCGCGCCGGAACTGCGGGTGACGCTGGCGTGGTCGGATCTGCCCTCGGCGGCGGGCGGCGGCCTCGTGAACGACCTCGACCTCCGGCTGCTCCCGCCGGGCGGAGGCGCGCCGGAACAGCCCTTCGCCCCGAACGCGGCCGCGCCGTGGCAGGTCGCGGCCGCGGGCGACAACACGGCCGACAACGTCGAGCAGGTCCTCGTGGCCGCCCCGGCTGCGGGCACCTGGACCGCGCAGGTGACGGCCAAGCCCGGCTCGCTCGTCGCGGGGCCGCAGCGTTTCGCGATCGCAGGACCGATCACGCCCGACGCCGGGCCGATCGCCGGCCCCAAGTCGGACATCGTGCTCGTGCTGGACAAGTCAGGCTCGATGGGGCTGCCCTCGGCAACGCCCGGGCTGAGCAAGATGCAGTCGCTGCAGGGCGCGGCGGAGGCGCTCGTCGACTACCTCGAGCTGGTCGGCGGGCACGGCCTCTCCGTGGTCGCCTTCGACAGCGTTGTGCGCTCGACCACGCCCCCCGTCGGCCTCGGGCCCCTCGACGCCACCTCCGCCGGCGCCGCGCGCCAGGCCGTGGGCAACCTCGCGCCGGGCGGCGGGACGGGGATCATCGCCGGCGTCACGGAGGCTGCCGCGCGGCTCGGCTCCTCGATGGCGACCAACCCCGGGGCGGCGCTGGTCCTCTTCTCGGACGGGCGACACAACTCCCCCGCCGGGTCCGACGTGACGGCCATCGACGCGGTGATGGACGACGACACCCGCTTCTTCTCGATCGGCTTCGGCACGGACGTCGACAGCACGGTCATGCCCGGCGTGGCGGCCAACCACGACGGCGTGCACCTCGAGGAACAGGGCCTCCTCGCGGGGCAGCTCTCGAAGCTCTTCATGGTCGTCGGCGGCCTCGCCGCGGACGAGCAGGTGGTGATCGACCCGGACTACGACATCGCGCCGAGCGGCCTGGCGCGCCAGGCCACCTATGCGGCCCCCGAGGACCGGAGCCTCACTTTCTCCGTCTTCTGGGACCAGCCCGGCCGACCGATGGACTTCCTGCTCGTCGGTCCGGACGGACGCTGCAAGCTGGTCGACCGTCCGCACGAAGGCTACGCCGTGCGGGAGGGCGACCGGCACCGCATCGTCCGGGTCTCGCTGCCCTATCGGTGTCAGGGTGGACCGGCGGAAGGCGCAGCCATGCACGAGGGCATCTGGCAGCTCCAGATGAGGAACCGTGGCGACACCGAGGGCCGGGTCAAGGTGATGGCGCTGGCAGACAGCACCACGCGCTTGGCCGTCTCGGTCGACACGTCCGGCCGGGACGCCCTTCTCACGGCACGCCTCGTGACGGGCGGGACGCTCGCGACGAAGGGAGTGCGCATCCGCGCCGAGATCCGCCCCAACCACCCGTCGACCGGCGACAGCCGGGAGCAGGATCTCAAGGGGGGCAGCGCGCCCGATCAGGGCCGGGTGCCCGACGTCATCGCGTTTCCCCCACGAGGCGGCGGCTTCGTCACGGCCGGGGACGAACCGTCGGTCACGCTCTCGCCCGAGATGAGCGAGCTGCGCGATCGGATCGTGCTGCAACGGGACGAGTTGCGCATCGATCTGCCGGACGACGTCATCGAGCGCCTTCTGCGAGGGCTCGACAGGGGCCGGATCGGCGGCGGCGGGACGCCACGTCAGATGACGGTGGATCTTCGCGACGACGGGCAGGGAGCGGACCGCCGGGCGGGGGACGGCATCTTCACCGCCCGTGTGCGGGCAGACGCGCCCGTCCTCCACAGCGTGCGCCTGGTGGCCGAACAGGCCCGGCCGGGTGGGGTCCTGACCCGGGAGGCGCTGACAAGCTTCCTCGTGCGATGAGTCCGGGCGTCCCTGCCGCCCGAGCTACAGGAGCGGGGACCGGTCGGTTCTCCCGGAAGTGGGGCCCGCGTGAAAGCGCGGGCCCTTTGCATCGGGACGGTCGGGAGCCGTCAGGCCGCTTGTGCGGAGAGCCGCTCGATCTGCTGCTTGATCGCAAGCTTCCGCTTCTTCAGGGCAGACAGCTCCAGCGAATCGCAACCGGGGCTGCGCTGCTCCTCCTCCACCTGACGGGAGAGGGTCTCGTGCTTCTTCCGCAGTTCCTGAAGGTGCGACGTGAGCGACATGGGCGTCTCCTCTCTGGAATGGTGAACCCATAGAGTGCAGCATAGGGTCGGCCATTTGTCATCGAAATTCTGACTCCGCGGCGGCGGGACGCTCAAATCCGAGCCCGGTTCATCGGTAATGCCATCGCGTCGCGGAGGACCCCTTCGGCCTCCGCCGTCGGCATTCCGTCGGCATCGTGCAGCACCAGCGGGTGGAGCAGCACGAAGGGCGCCCGCGCACCCTTCCGACCGCGCAGCACGAGCCGGTGCGCGGGTTCTCCCCGGCGTGGCGCAAGCGGCAGAGCACGCAGATCGCCCAGCCTCGACGAGCACGCTGCAAGAAGCTCAGGAAGCCTCGCGGCGCGCGCGATGAGCGTGACGGTGCCCCCCGGCCGCGCGCGACGGATGGCAGCATCGGCCCATGCCGCAAGCCCGCCCGGGCGCGCCTCTCGGAGCGCAGCCTCGCGCATGTCGTCCGGGGAGGGCGTGCCGGACCCCGAGGCGAAATAGGGGGGGTTCGAGAGCACGTGATCGAAGCTCCGCGCGCGGAGCACGGCCGGGGGCTCCAACGCGTCCCCCTCCACCGTTTCCGCTCCGGCCGCATCCTCGGGAACCCCTGCCTCGATCATGTTGCGTCGCGCCAGCGCGCAGGCGTCCCGGTCCAGTTCCAGCCCCGTGATCCTCACCCCCGGCACGCGCGCAGCCAGACAGAGCATCGCCGCTCCGGTCCCGCAGCCGAGGTCGAGCACCGTCTCCCCCGGCCGTGCCGGGCAGGCCGCGGCGAGCAGCACGGCGTCCGAGCCGGCCCGAAAACCGCGACGCCGCTGCCACAGGCGCACCCGCCCGCCGAGCAGCGCGTCGCGGGTCAGCTCAGGCGCTGGTGTCGAGCCCATTGTCGCGCATGACGGAGCGCGCGAGGAACAGATCCTCCCGCCGGACCATGAGCCGCCGCGGGAGGATCCCGATCGACCCCTCCAGCACGCTGGTGTTGGCATCGAGCACGAAGCAGTCTATCTCCTCGCCGTCGAGGAGCGCGGTGGCGAAGGCGATGACCGTCGGGTCGTTGGTGCGCAGCAGCTCTCTCATGCGGGAAGGGGTTAGGCGCGCGTGCCGGCGTCGTCCAGCCGCCCGCACCTGTCCGCCGCGCGGGGGAGCGCCCGATGAACCACGCCACGCCCTTCGCCGCGCCGCAGATGGGGCCGCAGGACCGTCTGGCCGAGGCGATGTCGGGGGAGATGGAGCGGGTCAACACGCTGATCCGGGAGCGGATGGCGTCGGAGCACGCGCCCCGGATCCCGGAGGTGACGGCGCATCTCGTGGAGGCTGGCGGCAAGCGCGTGCGCCCGCTCCTGACGGTGGCGAGCGCGTCGCTCTGCGGCTATGCCGGCGCCCACCACGTGCGGCTGGCAGCGACGGTGGAGTTCATCCACACGGCGACGCTCCTTCACGACGACGTGGTGGACGAGAGCCGCCAGCGCAGGGGGCGGCCGACGGCGAACCTGTTGTGGGACAACCAGTCGAGCGTGCTCGTCGGCGACTACCTGTTCGCCCGGTCCTTCCAGCTCATGGTCGAGACGGGCAACCTTCGGGTGCTCGACATCCTGTCGAACGCAGCGGCCACGATCGCCGAGGGCGAGGTGCTGCAGCTCACGGCCGCAAGGAACCTTGCCACTACCGAGGCGACCTACCTCCGCGTGGTTCGGGGAAAGACCGCGGCGCTGTTCGAGGCCGCCTGCGAGGTGGGCGGCGTGATCGCAGGCGCGCCGGAGGATCACATCGCGGCGCTGTCTGAGTACGGCAACGCGCTCGGGGTGAGCTTCCAGATGGTCGACGACTGGCTCGACTGGGGCGGCGCGGGAGATGGAATCGGCAAGAACCTCGGAGACGATTTCCGGGAGGGTAAGCTGACGCTGCCGGTGATCCGCGCGCTGCAGCGGGCGGACGAAGAGGAGCGGGGCTTCTGGTCGGAGGCGCTCGAGAAGGGCCGGGCGGGGGAGCCCGAGTTCGCGAAGGCGCGCGAGATGCTCGACCGTCACGGCACCCTGGAGGAGACCCGCCGCGAGGCGCTGGCATGGCGCGATCGGGCCCGCGAAGCACTGTCCCGCCTGCCTGCGCATCCCCTCCGCGACATGATGGGCGATCTGGCGGACTACGTGGTGGCCCGCGCCGCCTGAGCCCGTGCCAGGCTGCCCCGTGGGAGGCCCTGCCGATGCGATTGCGGCTCTGCACGTTCAACGTCGAGAACCTGTTCGCGCGGTTCGACTTCGCCGCGTTCTCCGACCGTCGCGCGGCGCGCTACCTGCCCCCTGTGGTCCGCTTCCTCGGAGATTTCGGCGACGGCGATCTTTCCAAGTTCCCCGAGTTCGCGGACCTGCTGCGCGGCGCGGCGGTCGCGCAGGCGGACGACCATCGCCAGCACACCGCGCTCGCCCTTGCGGCGGCGGACGCGGACGTCCTCTGCCTGCAGGAGGTCGACAGCCATGACGCCCTGGCCCGGTTCTGGCGGGGCTACGTCCAGAAGGTCGGGGTCGACAGGTACGATCACTTCCTCCTTCTCGAGGGCAACGATCCGCGCGGCATCGACGTGGCCGCCGTCACGCGCGACATCCGCCCGGCCTACGCCCGCAGCCACGCGCGACTTAGCCCCGCCCGCCTGCCGGGCGGTCGCGACTCGCTCGGGCGATGGCCCCTCGCCGCCGAGGAGGCGCAGGGAGGAGGGCGGATCTTCCGCCGCGATGCACTGGAACTCGAGGTGCTCGTTGGAGATCGACGGGTCACCGTCTTCAACTGCCACTTCAAGTCGATGAGTGGAGGGCGCGATCGCAGCATGGGGCGACGGCAGCTCGAGGCCGCGGCGGTCCGCGCGCTCATCGAAGCGAAGTTCCCCGACCCGGCAACCGCACTCTGGGCGGTCGCGGGCGACCTGAACGACTACCGCCTGCGCATCTCCATCTCGAAGGCCGCGGGGATGCGCGAGACGGTCCGCAGCCTCGACGAGGACGAGCCCTCGGGCATCGACCCTCTGCTGGCGGACGGCTTCGGAACGGACGTCCTGCAGCGGCTCCCGGAGGCGGAGCGGTGGACGCACTACTATGCGTCCGAACGCCACAAGACCCAGCTCGACTACGTGATCGCCTCGCCCGCGCTGGCGGAGCGGCTGCGGCAGGTGGAGGTGATCCGCGAGGGAATGCCCTTCCGCGTGCCGAACCTCGACGTGGATCGCTATCCACGTGTGGGCTGGGACAGGCCAAAAGCCTCCGACCACTGCCCAGTCGTTGCGGAATTCGACATCTGAGTCGGTGTGCAGGCGCGTCACCGGGAAGCGTCGAGCGACCTTCTCCCAAAGACAGGGTATCTCGTCCCCACTTCGACGTGGCAGGGGCGGCGTTCCGGCGAGAGGTGGAGTTCGCTTCGGCGTGGCCTCCGCCGTCCGCTCTGGAGCGCTGGGAGCCTACCGAACCTTTCTGTGCACTTGGCATGTCGTTGTCCGCGGACTGCGGTCGAAACAGAAGGGCTGCCCCTAAAGGGGCAATCGATGCCTCCGTTGGGGTCCGCTTGGAAGCTTGCCGAACGCTGCGGGTTCGGTCCCGAGGCTCGCAGGTCGGCGACACGAAGATGGCCGAAGCCTTCGCACCAGCGGCGGAAACCCTCCCACACCCTTCGGCCTGGGCGCTTGACCCCGCAAGCGGCCGCGCGCATCCCTCGGCCGCATTCCGGAGGCCCGCAGCATGTCCGCCCCCTTCTCCCGTTTCGAATGGATGATCGCCTGGCGCTACCTGCGCGCCCGGAGGGCGGAGGGCGGGATAAGCGTGATGACGTGGATCAGCCTCGTCGGCATCGCTCTCGCGGTCTTTGCGCTGATAGCCACCCTTGCGGTGCGGTCCGGCTTCAGGCACGAGTTCGTCGGGACGATCATCGGTGCCAACCCGCATGTGTCGGTCCTCTCCATCGGGGAGATGCTGCCGAACGGGCAGCCGACGCGCACCGTCCCGGACTACGACACCCTCGCGGAGCGCCTGCTCTCGGTGGATGGCGTCGAGCGCGCGGTGCCCGTGGTGGCCGGGCAGGTCATGGCGGCGGCCAACGGGCGGAACGCGGGCGTGCAGGCCATCGGGATGCGCCGCGCCGATCTCGCGGCCGTGCCCCGCATCGCGGAACCCGAATACGCCGAGGGCTCGCTCGAGGGCTACGAAGGCGAGCGCGGCATCGCCATCGGATCGGGCGTCGCGCGGGAATTCGGTGTCCGCGTGGGGGACAGCATCCGGCTGATCTCGCCCGACGGGGTGCGGACGGCGTTCGGCACCTCTCCCCGCATCAAGGCCTATCCGGTCGCCTTCGTCTTCCAGGTCGGGCGGTGGGACATCGACACGACGCGGATCTACATGCCTCTCGAGGAGGCCCAGCTCTTTTTCAACCGCCAGGGCGTCGTCGACGAGGTGCAGGTCTCCGTGGCCGAGCCGGATCGCGTGGAGGAGTGGCGCCCGGCACTGCTCGCGGCGGCCGGGACGGGGCACCACCTCTGGACGTGGCGCGACGCATCGGGGGCGTATCTCGACGCCCTCCGGATGGAGGACAACGTCATGTTCGTGATCCTTTCGATCCTCGTCCTGATCGCCACGCTCAACATCACCAGCGGGCTGGTCATGCTGGTGAAGAACAAGGGGCGGGATATCGGGATCCTCCGCACGATGGGCCTGAGTCAGGGCACGGTCATGCGGGTGTTCTTCCTCTGCGGTTCCTCGATCGGCGTGGTCGGGACGATCGCCGGGGTCATCCTCGGCTGCCTCTTCGCGATCTACATCGACCCGATCTTCTCCTTCGTGAACTGGGCCGCCGGAGGGGGCGTATGGGACCCGTCGGTGCGCTTCATCTCGGCCCTGCCCGCCCGTCTTGAATGGGGGGACGTCGCCTCGGCCGTCGCGCTCTCGCTCGGGCTTTCCTTCCTCGTGACGCTCTTCCCGGCACGGCGGGCGGCCGCGATGAACCCGGTCGAGGCGCTGCGGTATGAGTGAGGCGCTACGCCTCGAGGGGATCGAGAAGGGCTACAACCGGGGGCAGGCCGGCGAGATCCGCGTGCTCGCGGGCATCGACCTGACGCTTCATGCGGGCGAGGTCTGCGCCTTGGTCGCGCCCTCGGGGGCGGGGAAATCGACGCTCCTGCACATCGCCGGGCTTCTCGACACGCCGGACGCTGGGACGGTGCGGATCGACGGGGAGGAGATGACGGGCCGGGGCGACCGGGCGCGGACCCGCGCGCGCCGGCGACTGATCGGGTTCGTCTACCAGTTCCACCATCTCCTGCCCGAGTTCACCGCCTCGGAGAACGTCGCCATCCCCCAGCTCGCCGATGGGCGCGCGCGGAGCGAGGCGGATCGGCGGGCCGGAGAACTGCTAGCGCGCGTGGGATTGTCGAAACGCTCCCACCACCGGCCCGCTGAACTCTCGGGCGGAGAGCAGCAGCGCGTGGCCTTCGCCAGGGCCCTGGCCAACGCGCCGAGCCTCCTCCTCGCGGACGAGCCGACAGGGAACCTCGATCCCAACACGTCGGACGCCGTGTTCGCCGAACTCATGGCGCTCGTCCGGGAGACAGGGCTCGCCGCCCTGATCGCCACCCACAACCTCGAGCTCGCGGCGCGGATGGACCGCAAGCTTCGCCTGAAGGACGGGCGCCTCGTCGAAGCCTGATCTCCCGCGGCCTAATGGGGGGAAGCGATCTTACGACCTCCGTGAACACCACCGGTCCGCGGGACATGCTGTTTCGGCCCTCCGACAGCAGTCAGCCCATCCGGACCCCGCCCGCTTCCGCTACGGCCTATTGAACGACCCCTCTCGCGGGGGGACATGGGTCTTGCCGGCGGACGCGAGGCCATGGCCGATCCGCACCTATTCGAAAATTGATCCCAAGCCGTGGTCAGTTGCCCGTCCGCAGCTAGTGGGAGACGGGAGGCGGATCGAATATGCACCTTCCGAGGTCAGCATGACCCCGCACTGCATCGTGCAGGACGCGTCGAGTGGGTTCTACCGTCCCGGGCCTACGAGCCGAACGGTAGGTCCTGCGCCCAAGCTGCGCTGACCCGGGCTAGCGGCGTACGGCGATGATCGCGTCGAGTACTGCTCCCGGGAGGCGGGCCAGCAGGCGGGTCGCGGCCTCCTCGGCAGCCTCACCGTTCATCGTCGCGCGCAGGA
The DNA here is from genome assembly GCA_964637265.1 of uncultured Jannaschia sp. Taxonomy (GTDB): domain Bacteria; phylum Pseudomonadota; class Alphaproteobacteria; order Rhodobacterales; family Rhodobacteraceae; genus Jannaschia. The sequence goes on along the minus strand of CAZWWR010000004.1, from coordinate 40,523 downwards.
CGAGCGCTTCCCCCCTGCGTGTGATTCTTGCCCCGACAGGCCCGAACGCTTCTGATACAGCCGCAGATAGAGCCCCGAAGCTGGGAGAGTGGCCGCCTAGCAGAACCTTGATGTCCCAGGGTGCAGCGGGCGTGTCGGAAGTGCCGGCAACTTTCTGATCATTCGAGCCATCTTCGCGACGGGACGCGCCGGCCCGAGATTTGCGGCCGGGGGTGCAAATACTGTACTGGGAGGCAAGCATGGGGTCATCCTAATCTTCACCGAGTTCGATCGTTGCTGTAACGCCGAAGCAGGAGAAAGGATCCATCGCGTCGACTGCAAGGGGAAAGGCGTGGCAGACTGGCCGATGTCGGGTAGACCGACCCTGATATGAGGCCGCCCGGACGCTCATCGGTAAGTCCAATGCTCGGCGTGAGCAGTAGGTGAATGCAGGCCGCATGCCCGGAGCCATGCGATCGCTCCACGTCTCTTCAAGATTGCGGAAGCACCATTACCGGTTCCACGGGGGATCCTCGCCGTCCGGGCTCGACAGGATGGCGCAGGACGGAACCAAGCGTGCAAGGCTGGCACGGGATATGCAGGAGCATGGCCCCAAGATCGAGGGCGCGACCTCAGAGCGATGGCGGGGCCGGACCAGCCGTCATCCCGCCGGGACGAGACGCCTCTGCCTCAGCACCTTCACCTCGGGCGCCTCGCGCTCGAGAATGTCCCGGATGAGTTCGGCTAGCTCCTCGAAGGCGGGCGAGGCCGATGCGGTTCGCCGCCAGATCATCCCGATCCGGCGCGCCGGCTGCGGCTCCTCAAGCGGGCGGGCGACGACGAGGCGCTCCCGCTCGACCTCCGACCGGACGTAGAGGGCCGGGAGGATCGAGAGCCCCAGACCGGTCGCCACCATCTGCCTCAGGGTGTCGAGCGACGTCCCCTCGTAGTCGAGCGAAAGATGGGCGCCGGTCTCCTGACAGAGCGACGCGACCGTTCCGTGCAAACGGTGCCCGTCCTCCAGCGTCATCACCGTCTCGCCGCGCAGGCGGGACCGTTCGATGACGTCCAGCTCGGCGAGGGGGTGCTCCGCCGGGACCACCGCGAGGAGAGGCTCGGCGAAGAGCGGTTCTGCATGGAGCGTCTCGTCCTCCACCGGGAGCGGAAAGAAGAGCGCGTCCAGCGTCCCCGCCCGCAGACGCGAGAGCAGATCGGCCGCCAGCCCTTCCCGCACGCCGAGCTTGAGCGACGGATAGGTGACGTGGAGCGTCGGCAGGACGAGGGGCAGGAAATAGGATCCCAGGGACTGCACCAGCCCCACGCGGAACGTGCCGGAGAAGGGATCGGAACCGCGGCTGGCCAATTCCTTGATATCCTCGGCGTCGCGGAGAAGCGCGCGCGCGCGGCGGGCGACCTCGGCGCCTATCGGTGTCAGGATCACGCCCCCGCGGGCCCGCTCGACGAGCTCCACCCCGAGCTTCGTCTCGAGCTCGCGAAGCTGAGCCGACAGTGTCGGCTGCGTGACGTTTACGGATTCCGCGGCCTTGCGGAAATGCAGCGTCTCGGCGATGGCGACGAGGTAGCGAAACTGCTGAAGCGTGGGGAGCATCGGTCGTTCTCCGGTCGCCGGCATGATAGGACTGGACTATTCGATCCGAGTTAGTGCGATGGGTTGAACAATCAAACCCAGGGTCTATCTCCCCCCGCGACGGCGCAGAAGGGTATCCCACATGGCGGCAGGAACGGGCGATGCGCCCCCCCTCGGGGGTCCGGCAGGGTGGGTATCGATCCTCCTTCCGGCGGCGCTCTTCGCGTTCTTCCTGCAGTACCTCCCGCCGGTCGCCGCAGGCGAGGATCTTCTCTGGCGGATCGACTGGGTGCCCACGCTCGGCGTGACGCTCGGCATGCATCTCGACGGGCTGTCGCTGATCTTCGCGCTGCTCATCACCGGGATCGGCACGCTGGTGGCGCTGTTCGCCACTGCCTATCTCGGGCACGAGCCCCATTACGCGAGGTTCGTCCTCTACCTCCTGAGCTTCATGATCGGCATGCTGGGTCTCGTCCTCTCGGACAACCTCCTGGCCCTGTTCGTATTCTGGGAGATCACCACGATCTCCTCGTATCTCCTCATCGGCTACAACGCGGACGACGCGAAGTCGCGACGTAACGCCCTCCAGGCTCTGCTCGTCACCGGCACCGGAGGCCTCGCCTTCCTCGCGGGCATCGTCCTGATCGGCACGGCCGCGGGCACCTTCGAGATCTCAGAGATCGGTGATCTGACCGGGCACGCGCTGTATCCGGCGATCCTCGTCCTCGTCCTCGCGGGGGCCTTCACCAAGTCCGCTCAGGTGCCGTTCCACTTCTGGCTACCCAATGCCATGGCCGCGCCCACGCCGGTCTCCGCCTACCTCCACTCCGCGACGATGGTGAAGGGCGGGGTCTACCTCATGGCCCGGCTGAACCCCCAACTGGGCGGCACGGATGCTTGGTTCTGGACACTGACGATCTTCGGGGGCGTCACGGCGGTCTTCGCCAGCTTCGTCGCCATCCGTCAGACCGACATCAAGCAGATCCTCGCCTACACCACCCTGATGGCGCTCGGCACGCTCACGCTCTTCATCGGGGCGGGCGGCGACACCGCGATCGAGGCGGCGATGCTCTTCCTCGTGGTGCACGCGCTCTACAAGGCCGCGCTGTTCCTCATGATCGGCACGGTGGACCACGGCACCGGCACGCGCGAGGTCGACGCGCTGAGGGGACTTGCGCGTGCGATGCCCGTGACGGCGATCGCGGCGTGGCTGGCCGCGACCTCCATGGCCGGGATCCCGCCCTTCATGGGCTTCATCGGCAAGGAGTGGCTCTACAAGGGCGCCCTCGAGCTCGATGCGGGCCGCCTCTGGATGCTCGGCTGCGCCTTCGCCGCGTCCGCCCTGATGTTCTGCGCGGCGGGCATCGTGGCCTTCCGCCCCTTCGTCGGGCGGCTCGCCGACACGCCCGTACCGGCACATGAAGGCCCTTGGGCGATGCTCGCGGGTCCGCTTCTCCTCTCCAGTCTCGGCCTCGCCTTCGGACTGTTCCCGAACGTCGCCGGGGGGCTCATCGCCGCCGCTGCCGACGACGTCGCGGGGCGGCCGCTCGACGCCTATTTCTACCTCTTCCGGGAGGTGAACACGGCGTTCCTGCTCTCGCTGGCAACCTTCGCCGTCGGTTTCGTCCTCTACCTCATGCACCGTCGGCTGCGCGGATGGCTGGCCCGGGCCGACGCACGGGCGCCGATCCACTTCGACCCGGGTTGGGACGGTATGATGGACGGGCTCTACGGTCTGGCGAAGTGGCAGACCCGCGTGATCCAGTCGGGCGTCCTCAGACGCTACATCTTCATCACCTTCGGTTCACTCGTCGCCGTGGTGATCGCGGCGCTCGTGCGGGGACGGGTCTGGCCCGAGATCCCAGCGCTGAACGACCTTCAGCTCAAGCACTGGTCGGTCCTCATCTTCGTCACGGCCGGAGCGATGGTGACGGCCTTCACCACCTCGCGAATGACGGCGGTGGCCGCGCTCGGCGTCGTGGGCGTCGGCGTCGCGCTCATCTTCATCATCTTCGGCGCGCCCGATGTGGCGATCACCCAGCTCATGGTCGAGGTTCTCGTCGTCGTCCTGATGTCGGTTGCGGTCCTGAAGCTTCCGAAGCTCGACGTCTCCCGGGTGACGCAGTTCCGGGGCTGGGACTTGGCCCTGGCCCTTTCGCTCGGCTCCGTGACGACGCTCGTGCTCCTGGCCGTCCAGGAGGTGCCCGTCGACCGCCGCCTCACCGCGTATTTCGAGGCGACCGCCTGGGTGGAGGCCTACGGACGGAACATCGTCAACGTGATCCTCGTCGACTTCCGCGCCATCGACACGTTCGGCGAGATCGCCGTCGTCGCGATCGCCGCGTTGGGGGCCTACGCCCTCCTTCGGGGCGCCGGGCGCGTCGCCGTCGGGTCCGAGGTGGCTCAGGGCCACGAGCCGCCGCTCCATTCCGCCCGCCCGCCGGCGCTGCACCCGGCCCACGGCATGCCCGAGCCCGTCGCCGCGGCGCCCGCCACTCCCGCCACGGCCGCCCAGGCACCCCCCGTCCGCAGCCCGGAGAGCCGCACATGACCTCCCAGATCGTGCGCGCCGCCACCCGGGTGCTCGTCGCGCTCCTGCTCATCTTCTCGTTCTACATGCTGCTCCGCGGGCACAACGAGCCGGGAGGCGGCTTCATCGGCGGTCTTATCGGTGCGACGGGCTTCGTGCTCTACGCCATCGCGCATGGCTGCCGCGCGGCACGGGAGGCGCTCAGGCTCGAGCCGCAGACCATCGCGATGGGCGGCCTTGGGCTTGCGCTGCTCGCAGGCTGCATCGCCTTCCTGTCGTCGGACGCCTTCTTCACCGGGCAATGGCTCTTCGTCGGCGGCGATGGCTACGTCGCCGAGAACGGCTACCAGCCGTCTGCGATCCCGCTCTCGTCGATCCTGATGTTCGACATTGGCGTGTACCTTGTGGTGCTCGGCGGGATCCTCACGCTGGTGCTGGCGCTCGAGGAGGAGGTCTGATGGAGACGCTGATGGCCGTGATGGTGGGCGTGCTCGTGGCCGCGAGCGTCTACCTCATGCTCGCGCGCAACGTGCTGCGCTTCATCTTCGGCTTGATCCTCATCTCGAACGCGGCGAACCTGCTGATCTTCGCGGCCGGCGGCCTCACGCCCGAGGCGCCTCCCCTCATTCCCTACGGGCAGGACGAGCCGACGGGCCTGGTGGCGAACGCCCTGCCGCAGGCGCTGGTGCTGACGGCGATCGTGATCGGCTTCGGCCTCTTCGCCTTCGCGCTCGTGCTCGTGTACCGCGGGTACCAGAACCTCGGCACGCTCGACACGGACGAGATGCGGCTGGCCGAGCCCCGTCCCGGCGCACGCCCCGCCCTGCCCGCCCCGGGTCCGCAGGCCGAAGTCCGTCAGGGAGAGGCACGCACGTGAGCTGGCTCCTCGCCCTGCCGATCATCGTGCCGTTCTTCACGGCGGTGCTCGCGTTCCTCTTCCGCCGAGGCCGAGAGGGACGCTGGATCAGCGCCGGGGGCGCCGCGATCCATCTCGGGGCGGGCGCCGTCCTGCTGGCCGAGGTGATCACCGACGGCACCGTCGCCGCCCAGATGGGCGGATGGCCGGCGCCCTTCGGGATCACGCTGGTGGCCGACATCCTCTCGGCCGTGATGGTCGTCATCACCGGGATCACGGCTCTCGCCGTCTCTGTCTACGCCGTTTCCGACGTTTCTGAGCCGATGGAGGAGCTTGGCTACCACGCCCTGTTCCAGGTGCTGATCGCGGGCGTGACGGGGGCGTTCCTGACGGGGGATCTCTTCAACCTCTACGTCTGGTTCGAGGTGATGCTGATCTCCTCCTTCGGACTGCTCATCCTCGGTGGCCGCAAGGTGCAGCTCGACGCCGGGATCAAGTACGTCACCCTCAACCTGATCTCGACCATCCTCTTCCTGAGCGGGATCGGCCTCCTCTACGGCGTCACGGGCACGCTCAACATGGCCGACCTCCACCTCGCGGTGCGGGACGCGGACGGCCCCCTCCTGACCGTGATCGCGGTCATGTTCATGGTGGGCTTCGGAGTGAAGGCGGCCGTGTTCCCGCTCTTCTTCTGGCTCCCGGCCTCCTATCACACGCCCGCCTTCGCGGTCTCCGCGGTGTTCGCCGGGCTCCTGACGAAGGTCGGCGTCTACGCGCTCATCCGGATGTTCACGCTCGTCTTCACGCAGGACGTTCCCTTCACCCACACGATCCTGCTCTGGGTCGCGGTGCTGACGATGGTGACGGGGGTGCTCGGCGCCGCGGCACAGACGGATTTCCGCAAGATCCTCTCGTTCCACATCGTGAGCCAGATCGGGTACATGGTGCTCGGCCTCGCACTCATGACGCCGCTCGCGGTGGCGGGGGCGGTCTTCTACCTCGTCCACCACATCGTGGTGAAGGCGAACCTGTTCCTCGTCTCGGGCGTGGCGGATCGAATCGCTGGCGATACGGAACTCGACCGGATCGGAGGCCTCTACAAGGGCGCGCCCCTGCTCGGCCTGCTCTTCCTCATCCCGGCGTTCAGCCTCGCAGGGTTCCCGCCGCTCTCGGGCTTCTGGGCGAAGTACGTGCTCCTCGACGCCTCGCTTGACGTTGAGGCATGGCTGGTCGCCTTCGCGATCCTGGCGGTCGGGATGCTCACCATCTACTCGATGACGAAGATATGGGGGCGCGCCTTCTGGGAGCCGCATCCGAACGGCCTGGTGCCGTCGCTCAACGACCTGCCCCTGGGCCGGCGCCTCGCGTTCATCGTGCCCATCGCGGGCCTCGCGATCTGCACGGTCATCATCGGGCTCTTCCCGGAACCGTTCCTCGAGCTCGCCACCCGGTCGGCGGAGGAACTCCTCGATCCGTCCAGCTACGTCGCGGCCGTCCTCGGACCGCAGGCGACCCCGAACGACACGATGATGGGAGCACTCAGATGAAGGGGCTCTTCCTGCTGAACCTCATCCTTGCCGTCGCCTGGGCCGGGCTGGCGGCGGACTTCTCCTTCGGCGGCCTCGCCGTCGGCCTCTTCGTCGGGTTCGTGGCCCTGTGGGTCGCCTCCCCCCTGTTCGAGAACCGCGGCGGAGGCTACTTCCAGCGCGTGTGGCGCTGGGCCAAGCTCATCGTCCTGTTCCATTACGAGCTCGTGGTGAGTTCGATCGGCGTCGCGTGGGACGTGCTCACCCCGCGCCATCGCGCGCGTCCCGGCATCGTGGGCGTTCCACTGAGGGTGAAGGGGGAGGCGGAAGTGCTCCTGCTCACGAACCTCGTGTCGCTGACGCCGGGCACCCTGAGCCTCGACGTGACCGAGGATTGCAACACGCTCTACGTCCACGCGATGTTCGCGGACGATCCGGAAGCGATCCGGGACAGCATAGAGAACGGCATGGAGCGCCTGGTGCTGGAGGCGATGGAATGATCACGGGTGATCTCGCCGAGACGATGCCGGTGCTCGCCTGGTCGGTGAGCGCCTCCTTCGTACTGGTGATGATCGCGGTCGTACTGGCCTTCTTCCGGCTGATCCAGGGGCCGTCGCTGCCCGACCGGGTGGTCGCGCTCGATCTCATGACGGTACTGATCGTCACGTTCTGCGGCCTCTATTCGCTGCAATCGGGAAGCCAGGCCTTCCTCGACGTGGCGGTCGCTCTGGCGCTGGTCGGCTTTCTCGCGACGGTCGCCCTCGCCCGCTACGTCGAACGCGAGGCTAAGCGCGGGCCGGAGCGGACGCACGCGGCGCCGATCGCGCCGCAGACTGAGAGCTCGGCTCTGGGGGGCGGTCCAACCTCCACCGAAGTGGGGGACAGCCGTGGCACTTGAGTTGTTCCTGTCAGCCTGCGTGCTCCTCGGCGGGTTTTTCGCCTTCATCGCGGGCCTGGGCGTCCTGCGCCTGCCTGACGTTCTGATCCGCATGCACGCTTCAACGAAGGCCGGCACGCTCGCCTCGGGGCTCGTCATCGTCGCGGTCGCGGTCGGCTTCGCCGACATCGGCACGATCGCCAAGTCGGTACTGATCGTGCTGTTCCTGCTGCTGACGGCCCCTGTCGGCGCGCACATGATCGGCCGCGCGGCGTTCCGCTCCGGCGTCCCGCTATGGCCACCGACCACGGTCGACAAGGACGCGGCCCGGAAGCTCCACGCCCGGCGACCGGAGGGCGAGTGAGGCGTTCAGCCGATTGAAGAGCGGTTTCCGGCGACGCGGATACCGCGCGGTGTCTCCGCACATCCTATCGGACGGAATGACATTCGCTGCCTCGGGTGACTGTGCTCGCCGGAGTCATGGGCTTCGAAACCACTAGCACGAGGACTGCCAGCAATCATGGCCGTTCCCGCAACCATCACAAGCCCATGCCGGAGGCGCCCGAAGTCGGAGCCGGATGCGGCTCGCTCGTTCCATCAGGACAATAAGCTACAGCACCGTGGCCACCGTCGATGCGATCCCGCGCAGGGCCCGCCCGGCGGACGAGACCCTCAGCCCTCGATCGCCGCGGGCGTCGAGCTCGAGGCGGCAACGTCGCGCTTGATCTTGAGCGCGCGGGGGCTCAGGTCGGCGTCCTTCGCCTTCGCCAGGAAGGCGTCGAGGCCACCGCGGTGATCCACGGTCCGCAGCGCCGCCGACGAGATGCGCAGCTTGAAAGCGCGCCCGAGCGTTTCCGACTGAAGCGTCACATCGTTCAGGTTCGGCAGGAAGCGGCGCTTCGTCTTGTTGTTGGCGTGGGAGACATTGTTGCCCACCATCGGGCCTTTCCCGGTCAGCTCGCAGACGCGCGACATTGGGCACCTTTAGGTTGAAGGTTGCAAAAGGAAACGGGGGCCGTCACCGGCCCCACGCGTTGGCCGGCTCAGTATGCGAGCCCGTGGGCGGGGTCAAGCGCCGCCGAGGCCGTCGAGCATGTCGCGCGCCGCCGACGCGGGGGCCCGTCTTCCGTCGGCCACCTCCGCGGCGAGCGCGTCCATCCGCTGCCGCGCCGCCGGCTCCCGCAGCCGGGCGAGGAGCCCCTGCCGGACCTCCTCGGCGAACCAGTGCGCCGCCTGCTCCGCCCGGCGCGCCGCGAAATGCCCCTCCGCACGCCGCCACTCCGCGAGCGCCCGCATCTCCTCCCAGGCCTTGTCCAGCCCCTCCTCGGCGACCGCTGAGACGGGTAGCGCCTTCGGAAACCCCGGAGGATCGTAGGGACGCCGACGGAGGAGGCGCAGGGCCCCGGCGTAGTCGGATACCGTCCGGGTCGCCGTGGCCTTCAAGTCGCCGTCGGCCTTGTTGACGAAGATGAGGTCCGCGATCTCCATGATCCCGCGCTTCACGCCCTGCAACTCGTCCCCGCCTGCGGGCGCGAGCAGGAGCACGAAGAGGTCTGTCATCTCGGCGACCACCGTCTCGGACTGACCGACGCCGACGGTCTCCACCAATACGAGGTCGAAACCCGAGGCCTCGCACAGCGCGATGGCCTCCCGCGTGCGGCGGGCGACGCCGCCAAGATGGCTCGCCGCCGGGGAGGGGCGGACGAACGCCCGCGGATCCCGGGCGAGCCGTTCCATCCGCGTCTTGTCGCCCAGGATGGAGCCCCCGGTGCGGGCGCTCGACGGATCAACCGCCAGGACCGCGACGCGGAGGCCGCGTCCGGTGAGTATGCTTCCGAAGGCTTCGATGAAGGTCGATTTCCCGACGCCGGGCGTGCCCGAGAGGCCGACCCTCATCGCCTCCCGCCCTTCCGCCCGCAGCCCGTCGAGGAGCGCGGCCGCCCTCTCGCGGTGGTCCGCGCGGGTGCTCTCGATCAGGGTGATTGCCCGCGCGAGCGCCCGCCGGTCGCCTTCGAGCAGAGGGGCGTGGAGAGGATCGTCGCTCATGTCCGTAGGGGTGACCGTCCGCGCGCCCGAGGGCAAGCCGTAGCGGCCCGCATCTCCGGGCCGAAGCCCGGAACACGCTGCTGCTAAGCCGCGCCGGCCAGGGCCATGCCGGCGGCCACGTTCTCCAGGAGCCCGAGCCGCATGCACACGTCGCGCGTCAGGTCAGGCTTGTTGAGCGTGTAGAAGTGCAGATGCCGCACCCCCTCCGCCATCAGCCTCTCCGACATCTCCACGGCGTGGTCGACGGCGATACGGTCGTGGTCCCGCCTCGCCGCATCGTAGCGTGCGGCGACGTCAGGGGGGATCTTCGCGCCGCAGCTCTCCGCGAAACGGCGCACCTTCGTCCAGTCCTCGACCGGCAGGAGACCTGGCACGACCGGGGCCGAGACCCCCCCGCTCGCGCAGGCGTCGCGGAACCGCAGGAACGTCTCCGGATCGAAGAAGAACTGGGTGATCGCCTCGCGCGCGCCGGCGTCGACCTTCGCGCGGAGCCAGGCGATGTCCGCCGTTCCGTCCCCCGCCTCGGGGTGGACGTCCGGATACGCGCCGACGCGCACCCGGAAGCCCTCGGCGGCGAGCGCGGCGACAAGTTCCACCGAATCGCGGAACCCGTCCGGATGCGGCTCGAACCGGTCCGCACCCTTCGGGGGATCGCCCCGGAGCGCGACGATGTCCTCGACACCTGCCGCCCGGTACCCGTGCGCCACCTCCAGGGTCTCCTCGCGCGAGGCCTCGACACAGGTCAGATGGCCCGCGACGCGGAACGAGAAGCCCTTCGCAAGCGCCGCCACGGCCTCCCGGGTGAGAACCCGCGTGGTGCCGCCCGCTCCATAGGTCACGCTGACCCAGTCGGGCCCGAGGGGAGCCAGCGCCTTGGCGGCTTCCCAGAGGCGGAAGGAGGCGGGAAGCGTCCGGGGCGGGAAGAACTCGAAGGAGACGGACGGTACGGGCATGGGCGGGCTCCTGCGCTCGTGGCGCGTCTGGCATCGGTGTCGCGCATGAGGCAAGCTCAAGCTCCTCAACACGGACATGAGCCCGACGATGCCGCTACACCTCGAGTTCCGTCATTTGAGAACCATGCGCGCCATCCACGAGGCGGGAGGACTGGCGCGGGCAGCGGAGCGGCTGAACATAACCCAGTCGGCGCTCAGTCATCAGGTGAAAAATCTCGAGGGCCAGATCGGGGTGGAGCTGTTCGTCCGCCGATCCAAGCCGATGACATTGTCCGAGGCGGGGCGCCGGCTCCTCGCCCTTGCGGAGGAGGTTATGCCGCGCGTGGAGGCGCTCGAGGCGGAGCTCGCCGGCCTGAAGGCAGGGTCGACCGGCCGCCTACACATCGCGATCGAATGCCACGCCTGCTACGAATGGCTGTTCCCGGTGCTGGAGCGGTTCCGCCGCGCCTGGCCCGACGTGGACGTCGACATCCGGCCGGGCCTCCAGTTCCAGGCCCTGCCCGCCCTCGAGAAGGAGGAGGTCGATCTCGTCGTGTCCTCGGATCCGGAGGCGCTGGCGGGTGTGGAGTTCGTTCCACTTTTCGACTACGAACCGGTGGTCCTCGCAGCGGCCGGGCATCGTTTCGCGTCCCTGCCCCATGTGGACGCCGAGGACTTCCGGGACGAACTCGTGATCACCTATCCCGTCGCGCGCTCCCGGCTCGACCTCTTCAGCGAGGTGCTGATCCCCGCAGGCATTGAGCCCCGCGCCGTCCGGCAGGTCGAGCTCACGGCCGTGATCCTGCTCCTCGTCGCATCCAACCGGGGGGTCGCCGTGCTGCCGGACTGGGTGGTGCGCGAGGTCAGGGGATCCTCCGACTACGTAACGCGGCCCCTTACGGAAGGGGGGGTCACTCGGCGGCTTTATGCCGCCGTCCGCGGCGCCGACGTCGCGAAGCCTTTCATGGCGCATGTCCTGAGGCTCATGAAGACCGACCCGGTGAAGCTTCAGCGGCGACAGGACGCCTAGCCCCGTACCGTCCGTCGTCTCCTCCGGACCTGATGCTCGGTGTCGATTTGACGGGCAATTCCGGCGGCCATCATGGGAACTCGTGGCCTGCGGCAGCGGTCCCGACCGGCAAAGAGGAACGCCGGCCCAAGGGGTGCCGGCGTCCGAAGGTGAACGTCCGTTCCGCTGCGGGTGCCTTGCTCGGCCCGGCACGTCGGGAGGCGGTCAGGCGTCGGCGGCACCCTGCCGGCGGCGCATTGCGCCGAGGCCCGCCAGACCGGTCAGAAGGAGCACCGCACCGGCCGGGAGAGGCACGGGAGGCGTGCTGATCTCGGTGGCGAGCTTCTGGGTGATCGCCGTCTCGAACTCGTTGAAGGACGAGGAGGAGATCGAGAACGCGTCCTCTCCGCCGATCACGTTCGAATCGTAGTAGCTCGCGAGCGATGCGGAGCCGATGGGGAGCCCGTTGATCGTGTCGACGCCGGCAGCCAACGCAGCGTCGCGCGCGCCGGTGACAGACGGCCCGCTGTTGGACGTACCGTCGCCGGACACGTCGAGCACGAGACGGTCTCCTTCGAACCCGTTGTTGGAGAACAGCGGGAAAGCGAAGTTGATCGCGCTTCCGATTCCGGTCGAGCCATTCTCGGGCCGTGCAGCCGCCACAATCGCGTCGGCGAACGCGTTCGCCTCGAGGGCCGAGCTGATCTGCGTCCAAGCGACGCCGATGGACTGGTTCGTGCCGAAGTAGATGAGCTGCACGGCGATGGAGCCGAGGCGGCCTCCGGTGATCGCGTCCTGCACGTCGGAGGATCGGAAGGCGTCCGCGTAGCCATCGCGCTGGAGGGCGAACTCGTTCGAGTCGACCGAACCGGAGACGTCCACGAGAAGCTGCAGCTCGACATCGACCGGCACGGCCTCGGCGGTCGACGCGAACCATGTTGCGAGAAGGCCGACGGCGGCCGCACCAAGAGTTCTGAGCACCAGATAATTCCTTTTTTCCGCACGTTACAGACCTCGCGGAGGAATCCCCGGGCTCGGCCTCGCGGGCAGAAAGCGTTCACTGGGTTAACGGGAGGTAAACGAGATGGCCCAACGACCCTGGCCTGTTCCCTCTTCACCGGCTTCGCGCCTCAAGCATCGAGGAGGTTCGACCGTTGCTGGCAGGTGTATGGGCGTACGTGGGCCGCCCCATGAATGTCCCGCCGCATGTGTCGCGCTGACACGGCGGTTTCGGGTGACTCGAATCGATCCTGTGCGCTCGGGTAGTCCCCTCGGCGTTGGCGCCGCTCCGTCACATGGGAGAAAGATAGCTCCGAATCGGATGTCGGCTCTCACCGAGGTTCGCCCGCGGTCGCCGTTCGAGCGCTTCGACCACCGACCTCGGCAACATAGTACCAGAGCGATCTGAACGGTGCGGGCCGGTGCCTAGTCCTCGAGCAACGCCCCGATGAGGGCGAGCGCCTCCTCGGACGCCCAGTCGGCATCCCCGAGCTTCTCCGCGACGATCCTGCCCTCCCGGTCGAGGATCACTGTATGGGGCAGCGCGCGGACGTCGAGCGCCTGCGCAAGGGCGGTATCGGCATCGAGGTGGAGCGGCAGCGTGGTGACGCCCGCCTCCTCCCAGAACGCCTCCATTGACGCTGGGTTGTGGCGGCCGAAGGCGATGGTGACGACCTCGACGCCCTCCGGGCCCAGCCTGTCCTGCAGCGCCTGTAGGGACGGCATCTCGGCCTTGCACGGGGCGCACCACGTCGCCCAGAAATTCACGACAACGACCTCGCCCCGGTAGTCCGACAGCCTCCCCTCGCCGCCGTCGGCGGCACGATAGGCCGTATCGGGAGCGGCGACGGGTTCGCGAAACGTCATCCCCGCCATCTCGCCCACTGCCAGAGGCTCCAGCGCGGGGTCGGCCTGGGCCGGGGTGGCGAGGAGGAGGGCCAGCAGGTATGGGGCGGAAAAGCGCATCGGGGGCCTCATGAAGGATTCGTCTCAGAACGCGATGTGGGGCGGGAGGTTCAGCGAGGGGCCGGACGCCGTCATGGAGGCCATCAACGCCTCGATCGGATTCGACCGCCGCCTCGCCGCCCAGGACGTCGAGGGCAGCCGCGCCCATGCCGCCATGCTCGCCGCCACCGGCATCGTGGAGGAGAGCGATGCGGAGGCGATACGGCAAGGGCTCCTCACCGTGTTGTCAGAGATAGAGAACGGCCAGTTCGCCTTCTCCACGGCGCTTGAGGACATCCACATGAACGTGGAGGCGCGCCTGAAGGAGCTGGTCGGCGAGCCGGCCGGCCGGCTTCACACGGGCCGCTCCCGCAACGATCAGGTCGCCACCGACTTCCGCCTCTGGGTCCGTCAGCAATGCGATGGGGCCATGACGGGGCTCGACGCCTTGCTCCGGGCCCTGGTCGACCAGGCCGAGGCCGGAGCCGACATGGCGATGCCGGGCTTCACGCACCTGCAGGCCGCGCAGCCCGTCACCTGGGGTCACCACATGCTCGCTTATGCCGAGATGTTCGGGAGGGACCGGGGACGGTTCGTCGATGCCCGCAGCCGGATGAACGAGTGCCCGCTCGGAGCCGCGGCGCTCGCCGGCACGTCCTTCCCCATCGACCGCAGGATGACCGCCGCGGCGCTCGGCTTCGACCGGCCCATGCGGAACTCGATCGACGCTGTTGCCGACCGCGACTTCGCGCTCGAGTTCCTTACGGCCGCCTCGATCTGCGCCATGCATCTCAGCCGCCTCGCCGAGGAGCTCGTGATCTGGTCCTCGGCGCAGTTCCGCTTCGTGCGGCTGAGCGACCGCTGGACGACCGGTTCCTCGATCATGCCGCAGAAACGCAATCCCGACGCGGCCGAACTGATCCGCGCCAAGACGGGGCGCATCTACGGGGCCGCCATCGGGCTGCTCACGGTGATGAAGGGACTTCCGCTCGCGTATTCGAAGGACATGCAGGAGGACAAGGAGCAGGTCTTCGACGCGGCCGACAGCCTCATGCTCGGTCTGGCAGCGATGGCTGGCATGGTGCGGGACATGTCTCCCGAACGGGAAACGCTAGAGGCGGCGGCAGGGGCCGGCTACTCCACCGCCACGGACCTGGCTGACTGGCTCGTTCGCGTCCTCGGGATGCCGTTCCGCGATGCCCACCTCGTCACCGGCCGGATCGTCGCCCTGGCGGAGCGCGAGCGGGTGGACCTGTCGGAGCTGCCCCTGGAACGGATGCAGAAGATCGAGCCACGGATCGACGAACGGGTCGGAGACGTCCTGTCCGTGACTGCGTCCGTCGCCTCCCGCACCTCCGAGGGCGGCACCGCGCCCGATCGGGTCAGGGAAGCTGTGGCGGAATGGCGTGGACGTCTCGAGGACGGAGGGACGAACCGATGAGAGTATGCGCGCTGCTTCTGGCTTTCGCGTTGGCCGGGTGCGGGGTGGATGGACCGCCCGTGCCGCCGCAGGAGGACGATGACGCGTTGCCCCCTCCGGGTGTCACGATTTCGGGCACCGCGTCGATAGGTGTAAGCTCCGGTTGACAATCCTGCGCTGCGCGGACTTGATCACGCCCACTCGGCTCTAGTTCGCGGATGGCGGGGGCGTCACGCCTTCGGCCGTTCTCCCAATGCCGGAGGGGCAGATGCAGGCGCTATTCCTCGGCTCGATCGGCACGCTCGCGGATACCTCCGAGCTGCAACGCGAGGCCTACAACACCGCCTTCGCGGATGCGGGGCTGGACTGGCACTGGGATCGGGACTCCTATCGTCGGATGCTCGCGCGATCGGGCGGGCGCGACCGGATCGAGCGGTACGCAGCTGACTACGGCGTGACGGTCGATGCAGCCGCGCTTCATTCCGCCAAGCGCAGACGGTTCCACGACGATCTCGACTGGGGCCGCGCCCGGGTCCGGCCCGGGGTAATGGAACTGCTGGACGAGGCCGAGGAGCGGGGGGTGCCGACGGCGCTCGTCTCCACATCGGACGGGGAGGACGTTGACCGTGTGCTTGCCGGGATCGGAATGGATCGCCGGGACTTCGCGATCGTCGTGGATGCATCCGATGTCGTCGCCCCCAAGCCCGCGCCGGACTGCTACCACCTCGCCTGCGCCCGTCTCGCGATGGCGCCGGAACGCTGCGTGGCCATCGAGGACAATCCGCAGGGAGCGGCAGCGGCTGCTGCGGCCAAGCTTTCGGTGCTCGGCTGGCCCGGGGTGAACACGCGGGATCTCGACTTCGGGTCGGCCCGGGTGGTCGACGGGCCGTCGATTCGCGACGCGGCGCTCGATGCGCTGGGCTTGGCGCGCGCGCCGGTCGGCTGACCCCATTCGCTGCCGTTCGGGCGCCGCGAGGCACCGGGCCGAGATGATTGCGCCCTCCCTTCCGTTTGCTAAGGTTCCGGAAGCGGCGCGCGTCCCCCGGCCGGGGGACGCGCGCTCGAACATTCGAGGAGAGACCATGCAGAAGGTTCCCATGACGCCGCGGGGCCTTGAGGCGCTGAACGCCGAGCTGAAGACCCTCAAGTCGGAGGAGCGTCCGGCCATCATCCGCGCCATCGCCGAGGCGCGGGAGCACGGCGACCTGAGCGAGAACGCGGAGTACCATTCCGCCCGCGAGAAGCAGGGCTTCATCGAGGGGCGCATCAAGGAACTCGATTCGCTGATCTCCCGCGCAGAGGTGATCGACCCGGCGAAGCTGTCGGGGCCCATCAAGTTCGGCGCCACGGTGACCGTTCTCGACGAGGATACCGAGGAGGAACGGACCTACCAGATCGTCGGCGAGACGGAGGCCGACATCGAGAACGGTCTGCTAAACGTCAACTCCCCGCTCGCCCGGGCCCTGATCGGCAAGGAGGAGGGGGACAGCGTCGAGGTGCCCACGCCGCGCGGAAGGCGCGACTACGAGATCACCGGAGTCGCCTACCGTTGAGCGCCGCCCGGGGGACGCCGCGAGGCCGGGCCGAGATACTGGCGGGGCTGGCCACCGTGGGCTGGATCGCCCTGCTCTGGTGGCTGACGACCCGCCGGACCGAACCCGACGTCGCGATCTCGGACTGGGGGGAGCGCATCGACCTCGCCATGACGGCCCTGACCGTGGCCCTGCCCATCGGTCTGTTCTGGATCGCGGCCGCCGTCGCGCGGACGTCGGCGGCCTTGCGGGCCGAGGCCGATGGCTTGCGCGCCGAGCTGGACGAGTTGCGGGCCGCCGCGCATCAGGATGCCCGCCCGCCGCCCCTGCCGCCGCCCTTCGTCGCGAGCGCCCGGCCGAAGCACGGGCGATCGCCGGACATTGCACCCGAACCGAGAGGGGATGGAGGCACCCGGGCCGTAGAAACCGCCAAGGGTGGTGCCCAAGTGGCCATGTCCCGCGGTGCGCTCGTCAGGGCACTCGACTTCCCCCGCTCCGAGCGGGACCGGGAGGGGTTCGAACTGCTCCGCCGGGCCCTCGACGAACCGGGGCCGGCGCGCCTGATCGGCGCGGCGCAGGACGTCCTGTCCCTCCTCGGGCAGGAAGGGGTCTACATGGACGATCTCGCGGTCTCCCACGCTAGCCCATCCGCATGGCGCGCCTTCGCCGCCGGGCACGCCTCGCCCGAGGAGAAATCCGACCTGGCCGGCCTGCGCGACCGGTCCGCGCTCGCCCTGGCGAAACTGCGGCTTGCGGAGGATGGCGTGTTCCGAGAGGCGGCGGCCCTTTTCCTCGAGACGTTCCTCGCCTGGTCCGGTCCGTTCGCGCGCGACGCTTCGGACGCGGAGATCGCGGCGCTGGCGGAAGGACGGACGGGGCGTGCCTTCATGCTGCTCGGCGCGGCCTCGGGGCTCCTGGGGCCGGGCGCCGGACCCGGCTGATCTGCGCCTCCGCAGGGGGGCTGCGCGCGACGCCATGTCCACGTCCCGGTGCGAGGGCA
Organism: uncultured Jannaschia sp.; assembly: GCA_964637265.1. Lineage (GTDB taxonomy): Bacteria > Pseudomonadota > Alphaproteobacteria > Rhodobacterales > Rhodobacteraceae > Jannaschia. The sequence goes on along the minus strand of CAZWWR010000004.1, from coordinate 23,284 downwards.
CTAGGTCTGACCGATCGGAGAGGAGATATGCGATGGGCAGACTGGTCGAAGGGGAATGGCGGGACGAGGGGTACGACACATCGAGCTCGGGCGGCGCATTCGTGCGCGACACCTCGCGGTTCAGGAACTGGATCACACCCGACGGCTCGCCCGGCCCGTCGGGAGAGGGCGGCTTCCCGGCGGAGGACGGACGCTATCACCTCTATGTCAGCCTCGCCTGTCCCTGGGCGCACCGGGCACTCGTGTTCCGCACGCTGAAGGACCTCGAACGGTTCATCTCGGTGTCCGTGGTACATCCCGACATGCTGTCCAACGGCTGGGAACTGCGCGATGACTACCCGCACGCCACCGGCGATAGGCTCTACGGCCTCCCCTACCTCCGCGACCTCTACGTGCGGGCCAAGCCCGATGTATCCGGCCGGGTCACCGTTCCGGTGCTTTGGGACACCCAGCGCGAGACGATCGTCAGCAACGAGTCCTCCGAGATCGTCCGGATGTTCAACTCCGCTTTCGACGCACTCACGGGAAACTCGGACGACTACTGGCCCGCCGATCTCCGGGACGAGATCGAGGATGTGAACGCCCGCATCTACGACACCGTCAACAACGGCGTCTACAAGTCCGGTTTCGCCACCACGCAGGAAGCCTATGACGAGGCGGTGGAACCCCTCTTCGGAACGCTCGACTGGCTGGAGGAACGGCTTTCCGGCCGGCGCTACCTGATGGGCGAGCGGATCACCGAGGCCGACTGGCGGCTGTGGACGACCCTGGTGCGTTTCGACCCGGTCTATCACGGGCACTTCAAGTGCAATCGGCGGAAGCTCTCCGAGTACCCCGCCCTCTGGGCCTACGCCAGGGAACTCTACCAATGGCCCGGCGTGGCCGACACCGTGAACTTCGACCACATCACGCGACACTATCATTACAGCCACTACAACATAAATCCGCACCGCATCGTCCCGACCGGACCGGCGCTGGACTGGGACGCACCGCATGGACGGGAGAGGCTGGCCGCGGCGTAGCGCGACCGCAGAAGTGCCTCCGCCTCGGGCGCCTGCCGGACATGGCTCCGCACATGCTGCCCGGGGGCATCCCTTCTTTTCCGATCGAAGCCCGGTCGTCGCGGAGGGACGCTCACCTCCGCCCCGGCCCCGGTTGCGGGGTCGGACGGGCCGTGCTTCAAACGGATCGAGGGGGACCGGCATGAGCTTGCGCGTCAGTGACTTGGGGACGATCGACAGCGGAAACGGCCGCGATCCGGGCGGCCGCCCCGGTGCGGAGCCATGACCGTTGCGACCTTGCCCGGCGGACGCGAGCACGGCGGACGGGTCGACGCCGCGGTCGCCCGATGGGGCGGACGGCCCGAGCACTGGTTGGATCTCTCGACCGGGATCAATCCCGTCCCTTACCCGATTCCCGACCTCTCCACACGCGACTGGACCGCCCTGCCCGATCTGACGGCGTTGCAGGCTCTCGAGCGCGCGGCGCGGGCCTTCTGGTCGGTACCCGAGGGAGCGGAGGTCCTCTCGGCGCCGGGGGCTTCGGCGCTCATCGCCAACCTCCCCGTCAGCGCGGGCCTGCCGCCCCGGCGCGTCGCGATACCGGGTCCGACCTACAATGAGCACGAGGCGGCCTTCGCGGCCCATGGCTGGGAGGTCATCGACGCCCGCGGGGGCGCCGAGGCGCTCGTGCTGGTCAACCCCAACAACCCGGACGGCCGATGGCGGGATGCCTCCGAGGCCGGTGGGGGACAGGCCTTCACGGTGATCGACGAGAGCTTCTGCGATGTCGCCCCGGAGCGGAGCCTCGTCCGCCTCGCCACCCGTCCCGGCACCGTCGTCCTGAAGAGCTTCGGCAAGTTCTGGGGCCTCGCGGGCCTGCGGCTCGGCTTCGCGATCGCCCATCCCGACACGCTCGCACCCCTTGCAGAGCGCATGGGCCCGTGGGCCGTGTCGGGGCCCGCGCTGCAGATCGGGACGGTCGCCCTGCGGGACAGGGCATGGGCGGAGGCGGCGCGCGCACGGCTCGTCACGGACGCGGAGCGCCTCGACGCCCTCATGGCGCCGTATGGCGAGCCGCTCGGTGGGACGACCCTTTATCGCCTCTGGGACGTTGGAGACGCCCAGACGTTCCAGGAGCGCCTTGCCCGGCACCGGGTGCTCGTGCGCATCTTCGACTACGCCTCGGGTCTCGTGCGCCTCGGCCTTCCTGGCGGGCGAGAGGCGTGGGATCGGCTCGCAATGTCTCTCGCTGCCGAGGCCCCGGCCGGCACCTGACGCCGGTGCCCGCGCCCGACCGCTCGCTGCGATGGCGTCCGGGACATTAGCGCGCTAGCACCCTGCCCGGCGGCACGGTGAGACGGGGCGGACGCAGGCGTGGCACGGGACGGCATGGCGTGGGGCGTGGTGGAACTGGCCTGTCGACGGGGGGAGGCCCTCGTCCTCGAGGGCGTCACTTTCGCGGTCGAGCCGGGGGAGGCGCTGATCCTCCGAGGCCCGAACGGATCGGGCAAGACGACCTTGCTCCGCACCCTCGCAGGCCTCGCGCCCCCGGCGGCCGGGCGTGTCGAGGCATCCTCCGAAGCCTTCGCCTATGGAGGCCATGCGGACGGGCTCAAGGGCCAGCTTACGGTGGGCGAGAACCTGGCCTTCTGGGCCGCCGCCTTCGGCACCGGTGCGGCTGGCGTCGCACGGGCCGTCGCCACATTCGATCTCGAGGCCCTCGCCTCCCGCCGCGCCGCCGACCTCTCCGCCGGACAGAAGCGCCGTGCAGCCCTCGCGCGCCTCCTGCTGACCGGTCGTCCCGTCTGGCTCCTCGACGAACCGACGGTCTCGCTCGACGCCGCCAGCGTCCGCCGCTTCGCCCGTGCCGTCACGGCGCACCTCGAGGCCGGCGGGTCGGCGGTGATCGCCACCCATATCGATCTCGGGCTGGCCGAGGCGCGGGGGATCGACGTCTCCGCGCTTGGCGCGCGTGAAGCCGGAGACCGCGCGAGCCCGATGCGCGATCCGTTCGCCGAGGCGCTCGAATGATCGCCCTCCTCCTACGGGACCTGCGCCTCGCGACCCGGGCCGGGGGCGGGCTCGGTCAGGGTCTCGCCTTCTTCCTGATCGTGGCCACGCTCGTTCCACTCGGTGTCGGTCCGAACTCGGCGACGCTCGCCCCAACCGCGCCGGGCATCCTGTGGCTGGGGGCTCTGCTCGCCTGCCTGCTGTCCCTCGACCGGCTGTGGGCCCTCGACCTGGAGGATGGCAGCCTCGAGCTCATCGCCACGGCCCCCCTGCCGCTCGAAGCCGTCGCCGCGATCAAGGCCCTCGCGCACTGGCTGACGACCGGGCTTCCACTCGTGCTCGCCGCGCCGCTCCTGTCGGTGCTCCTCTTCCTGCCGGCGGAGGGCATCCCCTGGCTCGTGCTGTCGCTGGCGGTGGGCACGCCCGCCCTGTCGGTGATCGGCACGTTCGGCGCGGCCCTCACGGTCGGCCTCCGCAGAGGCTCCCTCCTCCTCTCGCTGCTGGTCCTCCCGCTCTACATCCCGACGCTCGTCTTCGGGGCGGAGGTCACCCGCAGGGGCGCCGAGGGCATGTCCGCGGGCACGCCGCTCGCCCTCCTCGCGGCGGTTACCCTCGGATCGCTGGCTCTGCTTCCCTTCGCCGCGGCGGCGGCCCTGCGCATCAACCTGCGCTGACTTGCGGGGCCCCGCCATGGCCCATACCTTGCGCGTGATGGAACCCGCCCGCGCTTCCGCCCGGCCCGGCTCGCTCTGGGAGTTCGCCAATCCGCGCCGATTCATGGCGTGGTCGGGCACCGTTCTGCCGTGGGCCTGGGGCCTCGCGGCGGTACTGTGCGCCGTGGGGCTGGGATGGGGGTTCTTCGGTACGCCGGAGGACTTCCGGATGGGTCATTCCGTGAAGATCATCTACGTCCACGTCCCCTCCGCCTTCATCGCCATCAACGCATGGTTCATGATGCTGGTGGCGTCCCTCGTCTGGCTCGTGCGGCGGCATCACGTCTCGGCGCTCGCCGCACGCGCGGCCGCACCGGTCGGGCTCGTCATGACGGTCGTGGCGCTCGCCACCGGGGCGATTTGGGGCAAACCGATGTGGGGCACCTACTGGGAGTGGGATCCGCGCCTGACGGCGTTCCTCATCCTCTGCCTCTTCTACGTCGGCTACATCGCCCTCTGGGAGGCGGTCGAGAGCCCGGACGCGGCGGCGGACCTCACCTCGGTGCTCTGCCTCGTCGGCTCCGTCTTCGCCGTGATCTCGCGATACGCGGCGCAGTTCTGGAACCAGGGCCTCCATCAGGGGGCGTCCCTCTCGCTCGATGCGGAGGAGAACATCGCGGACATCTTCTGGTTTCCGCTCGTCACAACGCTGGGGGGCTTCGTGGCGCTCTTCGTCGCTCTGGTCCTGCTGCGCACCCGGACCGAGCTGCGCCGCCGCCGCCTCCACGCGCTGGGCCTCCGGAGCCGCATGGCATGATCGACCTCGGGCGCTACGCCTTCGACATCCTGCTGGCGTTCGGCATCTCGCTCGGGCTGATCGGGGCGCTCGTAGCCCAGTCGGTCTGGTCGGCGCGGCGCATGAAGCGCCGCCTCGACGGGGAGGAGCGCCGGTGAGGTACAACTGGGTGGCGCTCGTGCCGGTCGGGCTCTTCGCCGCGCTGGCGGGATTCTTCCTCGCGGCCAACCTCCGGCCCGTCGAGACGCGTGATACCCTGCCTTCGGCCATCGAGGGCGGACCCGCGCCGGAGATGACGGTGACAGAGCTGCCCGGCAAGCCGGCCTTCGACGCGGGCGCACTCGGCGACGGCGACGCGAAGCTGGTCAACTTCTGGGCGTCGTGGTGCGTGCCCTGCCGGGCGGAGCACCCGCAACTGGAGCTGCTCGCCGAGGAGGTCCCGATCTACGGGATCAACTACAAGGATCAGGCCGGCGACGCCCTCGGCTTCCTCGAGGAACTGGGCGACCCGTTCGTAGCCCACATGGCGGATGGCACCGGACGCACGGGGCTCGACTGGGGGCTCTATGGCGTGCCCGAGACCTTCGTGATCGCCGGCGACGGAACGGTCGTCCTGCGTTTCGCGGGTCCGATCACGCAATCCGTCGTCGAGGACACGATCCGGCCCGCCCTCGCCGAAGCCCGCGGGATGGGTGCCGGAGGTTAGGCTCGGCAACCGAACCGGGGCAGCCGCGGTCGATGGCGCCGATGGCGGCGGAGCGCGCATCCGAGAACCCGGTAGACGATTCTCGGTTCCTCGCCTGTCGACCCTCCCGGGGTCCGGCGACTTGGTGCAAGTGTCCACGAGAGGCTGGGGGTGGAGCGCAAGGTTTGGCCCGAGTCGGGCCGGAGACGGACCGTGGTCCTCACATGGGGGACGCTTTGGCGGGGGGCGATATCGCCGCCCGGCGGCGTTGCCGACCCCCACCGGACTGCCTATGCCGGACCCATGACCACTGCATCGCCCGCCCTCGTCGACAGGCCCGCACTGGGGGTCGCGCTCATGATCGGCTTCTGCCTCTGCGCGCCCTTGGCGGATGCGACCGCCAAGATCCTGGCTGCGGTCCTGCCGGTGGCGTTCCTCGTGCTCGTGAGGTTCGCCGCGCAGGCGGCCATCCTGCTCCCGCTGTCGCTCGCGACCGGGCGGGACATGCGCATGAGCCGGCGGGCCTGGGGACTGACGGCGGTCCGCACGGCGCTGCAGGTGGCGGGCATCTGGCTGATGACCACGTCTCTCCTGTACCTCCCCCTGGCCGACGCCATCGCCATCGCCTTCGTGATGCCGTTTCTCCTCCTCCTCGCGGGGCGCCTCCTGCTGCGGGAGGAGGTCGGTCCGCACAGGATCGCGGCGTGCGTGGCGGGGTTCGCCGGAACGCTGATGGTGGTTCAGCCGGCCTTCGCCGAGGTCGGCTGGCCCGCGCTGTTGCCGCTCGGTGTCGCCTTCGTCTTCACCGCCTTCATGCTGGTCACACGCCTCCTCGCACGCGCGGCCGATCCCGTGGCCATGCAGGCGCATTCCGGTTGGCTGGCCTGCATCGTTCTCCTCCCCGCGCTCGCGATGGCCGGTCCCCTCGTCCCCGATGGCGTCGCGGAGCATTGGCCGCTCCTGCTCCTCCTCGGGGCGCTCGGCACGTTCGGCCACCTCCTGATGACGTGGTCCCTTCGCTATGCCCCATCCGCTACCCTGGCGCCGATGCAGTATCTCGAGATCCCCATCGCCACCCTCTACGGCCTTCTCATCTTCGGAGACCTGCCCGACGGACTTGCGGCGGTCGGGATCGTGGTGACGGTGGCCGCTGGGCTGTACACCGTCCATCGGGAGAGGCGGTCGGAGCCGGCCGTATGAGGGCCGAGGACATCATCGCCCATCACGGGCTCCAACCGCATCCGGAGGGCGGGTGGTACCGGCAGACCTGGGTGGCGGACACTCCCGACGGTGAGAGGCCCTCGGGGACGGCCATCCTCTTCCTCCTGCGCGCAGGCGAACGGAGCCACTGGCACCGGGTGGATGCCACGGAGATCTGGCACTTCCATGCGGGTGCACCACTGACGCTGAGCATGGCTGCGGACTCCGTTGGCCCCGCCGTGCCCCACATCCTCGGTCAGGATCCTCTTCGCCATCGCCCGCAAGCCATCGTGCCGCCCCACCATTGGCAGGCCGCGGAGACGACCGGCGCGTGGTCGCTCGTCGGCTGCACGGTGAGTCCCGGGTTCCGCTACGAGGGCTTCGAACTCGCGCCGGCGGGGTTCGGCATCCCGGGGCCGGACTGAAACGCGAGTGGCCTTGGCTCTCATGAACCATGACGAGGCCCTGCCGGGTGCGCGTCGGATATCGCGCGCGAAGGACGTGACCGGCTCTTCCGTCGCCGGGCACCGGTGCCCCGGACACGCGACGCCAAACCCCGGCGAAGCTCGCGAGGATCGGTCATCGATGCGTAAGCCCGTGCAAACCGCACCACCGGTTTAGTCCCTGTCTGGACGTGTATGGAGGGTCCGGCCGTGCTTGCGTCCGGTCCGCACGGCCCGTATCCCCCATGCGGATCGGCGGCGGAGGGCCACGCGGTTGCGGGGCCCGTGCCGGGACGAAGCCCGAACGGGAGAGAGCGGCGGATGGCGACCAAGCGCAAGGCATCCAAGGTCTTCGTGTGGATCATCCTCGGGCTGCTGCTCGTGGGCCTCGCCGGCTTCGGCATCGGCGGGTTCGGGGGATCCGTCACCACGGTCGCGACGGTGGGCGACGCCGAGATCGAGGCCGAGGAGTATGCGCGCGCCCTGCGAAACCAGCAGCAGCGCGTGGCCGAAGCGACCGGAGAGCCCCTGACGCTCGATCAGATGCGGGGGCTCGGGATCGATCGGCAGGTGATCGAGGGCCTGATCGCGATCGCGGCGCTCGAGCACGAGGCCGCCCGCATGGGCCTTTCGGTCGGCGACGAGGAGGTCGCACGCCGGATCCTCGCAGTCCCCGCCTTCCAGGGCGCCTCTGGCTTCGATCGGGAGGCATACGCCTTCGCGCTGCGGCAGGCGGGGCTCAACGAGGCGCAGTTCGAGGAGGACGTGCGAGGCGAGGCCGCACGCGAGATCCTTCAGGCCGCCGTCCTCGGCGCAGTCGAGGCGCCTGCGACCTATGTCGAGACGATGGCGCGGTGGGCGGCGGAGCGGAGGGACGTGACGCTCATGCCGGTGGGGGTAGACAGGCTGGAAGGCGAGATCGCCCCGACCGCGGAAGAGATCGCCGCCTTCTACGAGGAGAACCCCGACCTGTTCGCCCGGCCCGAGCGCCGCCGGATCAACTATGCCGCCGCCACCACGGACGGCGTGGCCGAGCGGATCCGCGTGCCCGCCACCGAGATCGAGAGCCTCTACGTCGCCCGGTCCGACGAATACGCCCGGCCGGCGCGGGTGCTGGCCGAGCGGCTCGTCTTCGGCGACGAGGGTACGGCGGAGGCCGCGGCCTCCGCGATCGCCTCTGGCGAGGCGACCTTTGCCGGGCTCGTCGCGGACCGGGGCCTCGGCCTCGAGGATGTGGATCAGGGCGAACTCTCCGCGGCGGACGTCTCGGAAGAAGCGGCGGCCGAGATCTTCGCCCTCGAGGAGCCGGGCGTCGTCGGGCCGGTGGAGACGGAGCTCGGCCCGGCCCTCTACAGGGTGAACGCGGTGCTCGCCCCGTCCGTGACTCCGCTCGAGGACGTCCGCGAGGAGCTTCAGGCGGAGCTGGCCGCCGAGGAGGCCCGAGGTGTCATCGATGCCGAACGGGAGCCGGCCGACGATCTCCTCGCCGGGGGCGCGACGCTTGAGGAACTCGCGGCCGAGACGGAGCTGGAGCTGGGCACGGTTGAACTCGGAGCTTCCGAGGGCACGGGCGTGGCGGCCGATCCGTCCTTCCTCGCCGCCGCTGCAGCCGCCGAGGAAGGCGACTTTCCGGAGCTGATCGAGCTCGACGACGGGGGCCTGGCCGCGCTCCGGCTCGACGAAGTCATCCCGTCCGAGGTGCCCCCGCTCGAGGAGGTTCGCGAGGAGGTCGAGGCGGCCTGGCGTGCCAGCACGACGCAGGACAGGCTGCTGGAGCGGGCCGAAGCGTTGGCCGACCGCCTGCGCGGGGGAGAGACGGCGGACGCTCTGGGCCTGTCGAGCTTCGCGGTCACCGACGTGTCTCGCGACGGGATGCTGCCCGGGGCTCCGCAGGGCGCGGTGGACCTGCTGTTCGAGACGGCCGAGGGAGAGATCGCCGTCCTGGCCGGCGACGACGGCCGGGCCTGGATCCTGCGCACCGACGCCGTCCACGAAGCCGATCCGGAAGACGCTGACATGGCCGCCCTCACGGACGCGTTCCGCGACCGGGCTCGCCGCGACGTGGCGGGCGACCTGTTCGAGGCCTATGGCCGTGCGGTGCAGGAGGAAGCCGGGCTCACGGTCGATCAGGGCGCGGTCCAGGCCGTGCAGGCGCAGTTGCTGGCGCGATGATCGCGCCCGGGTTCGCAGAGTTCGCCGAGGGGTACGAGGCAGGTCGCAATCAGGTTCTATGGACGCGGCTCCCGGCGGACCTCGACACTCCCGTCTCCCTGATGCTCAAGCTCGCCGGCGCGGGGCCCCATTCCTTCGTGCTCGAGTCGGTGACCGGCGGCGATGTCCGGGGTCGGTTCTCCATCGTCGGGATGAAGCCGGATCTCATCTGGGAATGCCGGGGCGAGACAAGCCGCGTCAACCGCGCGGCCCGCTGGGATCCGGACGGGTGGGAGGACGCGGGCCCGCCGCTGGACGCGATCCGCACGCTCCTGGCCGAGAGCCGCATGGAGCTACCCGAGGGCCTTCCGGCCGCCTCCGCCGGTCTCTTCGGCTTCCTCGGCTACGACATGATCCGGCTCGTCGAGCGTCTCCCGGCGATGCCGCCCGACCGGCTCGGACTCCCGGACGCCGTGCTGATGCGGCCCTCGGTCGTCGCGGTTCTCGACGGCGTGAAGGGAGAGGTCACGCTCGTCGCTCCGGTATGGGCGGGCCCGAGCCCCGCGCGGGCGGCCTATGCCCAGGCGGCGGAGAGGCTGCAGGACGCGCTCGGCGCGCTCGACCGCCCCGTGACGGAGCCCCGCGACATGGGCGATCCCTTCGAACTGGACGAGGGGACGAGCAACTTCACGCCGGCTGAGTACCTCGATGCCGTCGAGCGGGCGAAGGCCTACATCCGCGCGGGCGACATCTTCCAGGTGGTTCCGTCGCAGCGATGGAGCTGGGATTTCCCGCTGCCGCCGTTCAGCCTCTACCGCGCGCTGCGGCGGACCAACCCGTCGCCCTTCATGTTCCACTTCGACCTCGGCGGCTACCAGATCGTGGGCGCGAGCCCCGAGATCCTCGTCCGGGTCTTCGGCCGCGAGGTGACGATCCGCCCGATCGCGGGGACGCGCCCGCGGGGCGGCACGCCGCAGGAGGATGCCGCGCTCGAGAGCGAGCTTCTCGCCGACCCGAAGGAGCGGGCCGAGCATCTGATGCTGCTCGACCTCGGGCGCAACGACGTGGGTCGCGTGGCCCGCGTCGGCTCCGTGCGGCCTACCGAGGAGTTCGTGGTCGAACGCTACAGCCACGTCATGCACATCGTCTCGAACGTCGTGGGGGAGCTCGCGGAGGAGCACGACGCCCTGTCGGCCCTTCTCGCCGGGCTGCCGGCCGGAACGGTTTCGGGCGCGCCCAAGGTGCGGGCCATGGAGATCATCGACGAGCTGGAGCCGGAGAAGCGCGGCGTCTACGGCGGCGGGGTCGGCTACTTCAGCGCGGGCGGCGACATGGACATGTGCATCGCGCTGAGGACGGCCGTGGTGAAGGACGGGAAGCTGATCGTCCAGGCGGGCGGAGGGGTCGTCCACGACAGCGACCCGCAGTCGGAATGGCAGGAGACGGTCAACAAGGCCGGTGCGCTTCGTGCGGCCGCGGCCGAAGCCGGACGGTTCAGCGCGCGGGGGAACAGATAGGCTCGGGCTCCGGGATCAGCTCGTCGAAGCGCTGCAGCACGTCCATGTAGGCGGGATCGTGTCGCCAAGCCGGAAGCCCGGCCACCAGCGCCTCGCGGGAGAGGCCCGGATGCGCCCCGAGCCAGCGGCGCCCGGCGGCCAAGGCCCCCTCGCGGTCACCTGCGAGCCAGAGCGCCCCGAACAGCATCCGGTTCGCCCAGCGCGCCTTCGGGGCGGCCCGCATGCCCCGCTCGATGAGCGCGACCGCTTCGTCGAAACGCCGCATGGTACGCAGCGCACAGCTCCGCCCGAAATCGATGTTGAACAGGAAGGGGTCGAGCGGGCTTAGGTCCTCCGCCCGGTCGAAATACTCGAGCGACTCCGTGGCGCGGCCCGTGTAGACGACCGCCCAGCCGAGGCGCAGCCAGGCCCAGGCGTTGTTCGGATCGAGCGCCAGCGCCCGCCGCGCCAGTTCCTCGGAGCGCATGGGGTCGCCCAGGGCCTGTGCCGACGCGGCGGACAGTGCGGTGAGCGACGGGGCGTGGTCCGCGACCCGAGGCAGGGCCGCGTCGAACGAGGCGGCGGCCGCGGCCCGATCAGTCTCGTGGGATGCCGACCACAGGTAGCAGCACTCGTGCGCATGGCACCATGCCTTCATCGCGTGCGCCGGCGCGTGGTCGGGCGCCTGCGTCAGGGCGGCGTCGAGGAGGGTCAGAGCCCGACGGTTCTCCTCCGGGTCGTGGACCCAGAAATGGGGGAGCGCCGTTAGGACGAGCTCGTAGGCGCTGCGGCTCTCGGGCGGGCGGCGGCCGGCACGGGCGATCTCGGCCGCCCGGAGGTTCGGGGCGAGGTGGCCCGCCACCTGTGCGGCGATCCGGTCCTCGAGGTCGAAGAGATCGTCGAGCCGGTCGTCGAACCGCTCGGACCACAAGGTGCGCCCGTCAGGGCCATGGACGAGCTGCGTGGAGAGACGCACCCGCTTACCCGCGCGGCGAACCGAGCCGGTCAGCAGATACCTCGCACCGAGCCTGCGGGCGATCTCGGGAGGCGGGAGCGTCTCGTTGCGGAGGGCGTAGGCCGACTGGCGGGCGATGACGTGGAACGCGTGCACGCGGCTGAGGGCGCCGGTGATCTCCTCGACCATGCCGTCCGCGAACATGTCGGAGTCGGGCACGCCGATCTCCTCGAAGGGCAGGACCGCCAGAGACGGCCGGCCGCGTCGGTCAGGCTCTACCGCGGGCCGCGCCGTGGCGGCGGTTTCCCCAGCGAGGCGCTCGCTTCGCAGCCATTCCTCGAAGCCCTCCGACACGAGGTCGAAGCCCTGCAGGAAGGGGCCGACACCGCGCTGCACCTGCACCTCGTCCGGTGCGAGGGACACGGTGTACCGGTCCGCCAGGAGCACGCCCTCGGGCAGGGTACGCCTCAGCACCGAGAGCTCCTGTCGCAGCGAGGCACGCGCCTGCGCCTCCCCCCGGTCGGACCAGAGCAGCGCCGCGAGCAACGCGCGCTCCGCTCGCATTTCCTCCTGACAGCAGAGATACGCCAGGAGCCCCTGCGCGCGACGGCCCAAGTGAATGGGTGGGCCGCCATCGTGCCGGGCGATGCGGAACGGTCCGGAGAGATGCAGGACGAGGCTCGCCATCGCGGTCAGGATAGCAGCATCGGGGCGGCTCCGCCCGCCGGTGGAGGGATCTTGCGCAGGTTTTTCGGCCCCGACGGAGTTCTTGCGCGGTTTTGACGGTGAGGTTCGCGATGCAGGCCTCCCAGATTGCGCCGCCCTGACGCCCGGTCCGGCAGGATTTCCCCGGGCCGACGGGATGTCGCGCCCGATCCGCACCGGAGAACCGCCATGACTGCCATCGACGACCGGACCCCCCGACGCATCGCCATGCCCGCGCTCCGAGGTGTCCTGAACGCCCTGACCTCGCAGGTCGCAGAGGCGGCGCAGCGACGCCGCGATGCCCGCACGCTGGAGCGGATGACCGCGGAGGGCCTGAAGGACATCGGCCTGCCCGTCCCTCGGGACCGCCGTGCTTCGCACGAATGGGGCAGCATCCCGAAGGCCAAGCTCTGGTAGGACCCGCGTCGGTCGGGCCGCGAACGCCACGCTCGCCTTCGCGGCGCCTCCTCCCGATGCGCAGTCATTCGGAACGACACACTCGCTCGCGGACGCTTTCCGGGCTGGTGCGCCCGCGTCAGCTTTCCGGGGACTGGTAGACGCCCTGGTCCTTCAGCGCGTCGATCACCTCGGCCGGCATGTACGTCTCGTCATGTCGGGCGAGGATCTCGGTCGCCTCGAACACTCCGTCGACGAGTCGGCCGGTCCCGACCATGCCTTCGCCCTCGCCGAAGAGATCGGGGAGAACGCCGGTATACGCGACGGGGACGCTCGCCCCTCCGTCGGTCACGCTGAACGTGATCGTCTCGCCCTGGCCGCGCACGAGGCTGCCCTCCTCGACGAGGCCGCCGATGCGGAAGGTCTCGGTCGGCGGAGGCGGCGCTTCCGCGACCTGCGACGGCGCGCGGAAGAAATTGATCCCGTCCCGCATCGCGTAGCCGACGAGCGCGGAGGACAAGGCCAGCGCGACAGCGGCGATGGCAATCACCTGTATGCGGCGGGCCTTCTTCAGCGAGCGCATCGTCCCCCCCCTCCTCAAGCGGCCTCGAACCGGAGCGGGCGGCGGAGGAACTGGGTGGCGCGGTTCGACACGCGGGCCGGATCGCCCGTGGTGACAAACCGCGCCGCGCCCTCGCTGCCGCGCATCTCCGGTCTTCGCTCAAGATAGTCGGCGAGGCTTTCGGCGACAATGTCGGCCTGCGAGAAGACCCTGACATCCGAGCCGAGGGCCTTCTGAAAGGTCTCGTGCATCAGCGGGTAATGGGTGCAGCCAAGGATCGCCGCGTCGGGATGCGGCATCTTCCGCAGCAGGGCGTCCACGTGGGATCGCACCAGCGCCTCCGCGAGGATGCCATCCCCGTCCTCGATCGCGTCCACGACGCCGCCGCAGGCCTGCGCCTCGACGTCCACACCGACGGCGCGGAAAGCGAGTTCCCGCTGGAAGGCGCGTGAGGCAACCGTGGCAGGCGTGGCGAACAGCGCCACCTGCTTCACCCTCACCTCTCGCGGGGGAGAGTTGTCGCCCCAGCGACGCTCGGTCAGCGCCTCGATGAGGGGCACGAAGACGCCGAGGACGCGCTTGCCATCCGGCACGCCCGCTTCCTGCATCCGGCGCAGGGCGGCGGCCGAGGCGGTGTTGCATGCCAGCACGACGAGGTTGCACCCGTCCTCCCAGAGCCGGTGTACGGCGTCGCGGGTCAGCCCGTGCACATCGTCGGCGGTGCGGGTGCCATACGGAGCGTGCGCGCTGTCGGCGTAGTAGGTCAGGGGTAGGTCCGGCAGCCTCGCGGAGACGGCCTTCCAGACCGTGAGCCCGCCGAGGCCGCTGTCGAAGATGCCGACACTCATTCCAGTCATCCCAAACCGTGCCCCGGCGCAGGCATCTCACACGACGACGCGCCGGAATACCCCCGAAGCTCGACCGCGTTGTCGGAAGTGCCCCTAAGCTCTCTGCCGAGAACTTACGGGCGCAACCGGGGCCGACCTACCTGCAGCATGGCGACAATGCCTCGACGGTGTCCGGTCCCCGTCCCGCGCGGCCTCGAGACGTCGCCCACCGGTCCGACGGGCGGGCACATGCGAACCGCCTCCATCACGGGCCCTCCGACCGTTCGCGCGAGCCAGCATCAAGAAAGAAGGCGCCCCGAAGGGCGCCTCTCGTCCGGACACACCTTTCCCGAAAGGCTCAGGTGTTTTCCTTGATGAACTTGACCGCATCGCCGAAGGTCTGGATCGACTCGGCCGCGTCGTCGGGGATCTCGATGCCGAACTCCTCCTCGAAGGCCATGACGAGCTCGACCGTATCGAGCGAGTCGGCGCCAAGGTCGTCGATGAAGGAGGCGTTCTCGGTCACCTTCTCTTCCTCGACGCCGAGATGCTCGACAACCTTCTTGCGCACGCGATCCTCGATGTCGCCGTCAGCCATGTCGTTCCCTCTTCCGTGATGGCGCGCAGGGCGCCGGTCCGTTCGCTGCTCGCCTCGGGGGACCGCATCTGGCGACGCCTCCCCCAGGGGAGCCAGCCGGCACCCCCTGCGTCACGCGCGGGCCTATATCATGGCGATAGGCACGTGCAAACGCATTCGAACCCGACCCGTACCCGCGCCGTCCGGCGCTTGGAGTTAGGCGGGGGTGCGGAAGGATGCTCAGCAATCCGCGGGCTCGGCTGCGCGCAGGCGAGGGTTCACGCTGGCGGGATGGTGAGTGGTGCCCGCTTCGGCACCGTCCGGAGTGGAAGCGCGGCAAGGGTCCGACCCGGGGTCGTTCTGGCCTCCGCGCTATCGCCGCGCGTGCGGAATGCACTCCGCGGGTCTCCAAGGTGCCCTACGGACCTCGCTGGTTCGCCGGAACCTCAGAGCATGGCGAGCCCGCCGTTCACGTGCAGGACCGAACCGGTGACGTAGGCCGCCTCGTCACTCGCGAGGTAGACCACGGCCGCGGCCACCTCCTCCGGCGTGCCCATTCTCCCGGCCGGGATGCGATCGTCTATCTGGGCCTTCTGATCGTCGGTCAGCTTGCCCGTCATGGCGGTGGCGATGAAGCCCGGCGCGACGGCGTTCACGGTGATCCCGCGCGACGCGACCTCGTAGGCCAGCGACTTCGACATGCCGACGAGGCCCGCCTTCGACGCGGCGTAGTTGCCCTGCCCCGGATTGCCCGTCGCGCCCACCACCGAGGAGACGTTGACGATACGGCCCCAGCGGGACTTCATCATCCCGCGGAGCACCCCCTTCGAGAGCCTGAACGCCGCGGTGAGGTTCACCTCGATGACCTGGGCCCACTCCTCCTCGCTCATCCGCATGAAGAGGTTGTCCCGCGTCACCCCGGCATTGTTCACCAGAATGTCCACCCCGCCCATCGCCTCCGCCGCGGCCTTCGGCAGCCCCACGACCGCCTCCGCGTCCGAGAGGTTGCATGGCGTGACGACCGCGCGCTCGCCGAGTTCCGCCGCAAGGGTCTCGAGCGGTTCCGTGCGGGTGCCGGACAGCGCCACATGCGCGCCCCCCGCGTGGAGCGCTCTCGCGACCGCGGCGCCGATCCCGCCGGAGGCCCCGGTGACGAGGGCACGGCGGCCCGTCAGGTCGAACATCACAGTCCCTCCAGTGCTGCGGCCACGTCGTCCGGTGAGCCGATGCTTCGGGTCGCGAGCGAGCGGTCGATCCGGCGGACCATTCCCGACAGCGCCTTGCCGGCACCGATCTCCCAGACCTCGGTCACTCCGTCGGTAGCCATGCGCGCCACGCTTTCCCGCCACCTCACGGTGCGCGTCACCTGCATCACGAGAAGGTCGCGGAGGGTGCCCGGATCGTCCGCGGGGCTCGCGGTGACGTTCGCGATCACGGGGACGATCGGGGTGACGAGTTCGATCCGCCCCAACTCCGCCGCCATCACCTGCGCGGCCGGCTCCATAAGCTTGCAATGGAAGGGCGCCGAGACCGGCAGCATGACCGCCCGCTTCGCGCCCCGCTCCTTCGCGAGGTCCACCGCCCTGCCGACCGCATCCCGGTGGCCGGAGACCACGACCTGGGTCGGATCGTTGTCGTTCGCGGCCTCGCAGACCTCGACGGCGGCGGCGGCCTCGCGCGCAACTGCCCGCGCATCGTCGATGCCCAGTCCGAGCAGGGCGGCCATCGCCCCCAGCCCGGCGGGCACCGCCTCCTGCATCGCCTCGCCGCGGCGTCTGAGGAGCCGGGCGGCGTCCCCGACCGTCAGGGCGCGGGCCGCGACCAGCGCGGTGTACTCGCCCAGGGAGTGGCCGGCCACGCAGGAGGTGTGTCGCCCCATGTCGACGCCTCCCGCCTCGAGCGCCCGCAGGGCGGCGATCGACGTCGCCATCAAAGCGGGCTGCGCGTTCGCGGTCAGGGTGAGGGTCTCGGCATCGCCATCCCAGATGAGGGAGGAGAGGGGCTCCCCGAGGGCGTCGTCCACCTCCTCGAAGACGGCACGGGCCTCGGGGTAGGCATCGGCGAGGTCCCTCCCCATGCCGATGGTCTGGGCCCCCTGCCCCGGAAAGACGAATGCTCGGCCCATGATCCCTCCCCTCGGTTTCGCGCCGTCTAGCGTTCGCCGGGAGGCCGGGGAACCCTCCGGCCGTGGGAATTTCCTCACCGGAGGGATGAGGGTCGCGACGCCGAGCCGCGTCCTGTGGCGCGAGGAGCCGCCCCGCGCCTCAGGCGTCCGACGTACGTGCGCATGGGCATCGTGCGAACCGCGCACAGCACTTGCGCGCCCGGGCGGGATTGGGACGGCCGCGACGGTGCGCTAGGTCTGCCGCAACCGCGAAGGGGGTTCCGATGTCCGACGCCGCCACACTGCCTCACCGCACCCGCGCGACCAATTCCGCCACGACGTACGGCTGGGTCGAGCGCGCGTTCCACTGGTCGATCGCGCTTCTCATCCCGACCGCGGCCGTTCTCGGGATCGTCGCGCACGAATGGCCCTACGCGACGGACGCGGAACTGGCCGTCAAGGCGACCCTGTTCTCTTGGCACAAGACGACCGGCATCGTCGTTTTCCTGACCGCGCTGCTCCGGATCCTGTGGGCTCTCACCCAGCCGCGGCCGGTCGCGCTCCATCCGGACCGCAAGCTGGAAACGTTCCTGGCCGCCACCGTTCATTGGCTCCTCTATGGCGCGCTCGTCGCGGTTCCCCTGACCGGCTGGATCCACCACGCGAGCGCGGTCGGCTTCGCTCCGATCCTGTGGCCGTTCGGTCAGGGCCTGCCGGGTGTGCCGTCGGACCCGGCTCTCGCCGAACTCTTCGCCACGCTTCACCGGGCGGCGCTCATCGTGCTCGGCGCCTCGCTGGCGCTGCACGTGGCGGGAGCCCTGAAGCATGCGGTGATCGACAGGGATGCGACGTTGGCGCGGATGCTGCGGGGGGCCGAGCCGCAAAGCGTGCTCGAAGGGCGCCATTCCGCCATCCTACCCCTGGCCGCTGCGGTCGCCGTATGGGCTGGCGCGCTTGCGGCCGGCGTCGCGCTCCGACCGGCGGTCGACGCTCCGGCCGACGCTCCGGCGGCCCTCCCTGCGCAGGCGGCGTTCGAGCCCAACTGGTCGGTGGAGGAGGGGACGCTCTCGATCACCGTGACGCAGCTCGGACAGGATGTGACGGGGACCTTCGCCGCTTGGGACGCGGCCATCGACTACGACGAGGCGACGGGGAACGGCCGGGTCGAGGTGACGGTTGATACCGGCTCCCTCACCCTTGGGTCGGTGACGTCGCAAGCCACCGGAGAGGAGTTCCTCGCCTCGTCGGAGTATCCGCAGGCGCTCTTCGAGGCTGCGATCTCACCGGCGGAGGACGGCGAGGGGCACGTCGCGGAGGGCAGTCTTTCGATCCGGGAGGCGTCCGTTCCGGTGCGTCTGCCCTTCGTCCTCGAGATCGACGGCGATCAGGCGACGATGTCGGGCCGCGTCGAGGTCGACCGGCGGGACTTCGCAATGGGGACGGCCTACGGCGACGAGACGACCGTCGGGTTCGGGGTCTCGATCGACGTCGCCCTGACGGCTCGCCGCTCCGAATAGGCGGCCCTGTCCGCTCGACCTCTGTGAGCTTGCAAGGCGGAATGGCGGCAGCGCCGAAGGTGATCGTCTTTTACCTCTCTTTGAAGCTTCACGAGCCCTGCCATGTGGGCAGACGCCATGAGACCCCGCCATGTCCTTCGGCTGACGGCACCTAGCCTCGACCGGCATTGTGTCCCGGTGTCCGCCTCAAGGTGAAGTGTTCCGGTTCCGTTTCGACATGCGAGGAACCAAGCCGCAAGCGAACGCCCCGGGCCATGCCCCTCTCACGGGGACTGTAGATTGACGTGGCGGGAGGCACCCGGTGCCGTTTGCTCCTGAACGGCCCTCCGAACCCGGGTAGACGAGCCGAATTCACGCGCTATTCACGCCACCCCCGACCGGTTTCGCCGCATGATGCTCCCGACCGAGAGGAGCCGCGACCATGCTTCCGTACACTGACACCGATGCCTTCGCCCCAGCAGCAGGATTGCGCTACGGCGCTGCGCTCGACCTGCGGCCTCACCGCGTCTGGGACGACGCCCGCCACGAGGCCTCGCTGCTCGATGCCGCGATGCGGCTCCATAGGGCGGCGATCGCGCGCCACTGCGGCGCCCTCCCGGAGGCCATGACCGATGCGTCTGGCGAGCGCGTGCTCCCGCTGATCGTCTCTTCGCGCGTCGCGGGCGACCTCGGCTCGTTGGACGGGGGAACTTTGCCCGCCCTGACACTCGCGTCTGCGCCCACTCCGCAGACGGGCTGGCGCTCGCGCATCGTCGCCTCCGCGGGCATCGGGACGGTCAGGATCGACCTCGTGTCCCGCTTCGCCCGCCGCATCGGCGCATCGAACGCGTCGTTGCGCAGCGCGCGGATGCAGCGGACGTTCAGAACCGCTCCGCCGGAGGACCTGCCCGAGGACGTCCGCGGCATGCGCGCGCGCCGCGCTGCCCTTGGAACCGCGGGAGAGGCCGCGATGCCTCTGATCTCCTCCCCGATCGCGTCGAACGATCTGGACCACACGGGCATCCTGCCGATGCGTACCGCCCTCAGGGCCATCGCCGCGGCAGAGGATGCCGCACTGGGCGAGACCGCGCTCCTGCCAGTCCGCAGCCGGGAGATTCACTGGTACGCCAACGCCGACGCAGGGGAACGGCTCGATGTCGGGTGCGACCTCCTCGTGTCGGATTTCGCACCTTCCATCGGCGTGATGACCGCCTTCGCCCTGCGCCGCCATTCGGACGATGCGTTGGTGGCGGCATGCGAGATCGTCCGGGACGCCGTCTGAGCACCTGCTATCGCGCAGCGTGCCTCCCGAGCGGGGTCGATAGCGACCCGAGTGCTGCGAAAACCCTCGCGTGCTGATGCCGAAGCGATCACGTCGACTTCGCGCAGGCGGCCGTCTAGGTGTGACGCGAGTGCTATTGCCGGGAGACGTTCTAGCGACCCGCATCTGCGCCGGCACGCTCCGAAGCGACGACGCCTCTCCTCGCAGTGGCCGCCCGCGGGCCTCCTGTACCCCTCGGGCGGAATCCAGCGGAGGCTCGCGTGAGGCTCCTAGACGGACACCAGGGAGAGGATTTCGGCCCTGTCGCATTCGCCGCGGGGCGCATCGTGTACGACCTCGCCACGCTGCATGACGACGACACGATCCGCGAGATCCCAGGCGAAGTCGAACCGCTGCTCCACGAGCAGCACGGCCATCTGTCCGTCCGCGCGCACCCGCTCTATCACACGGCCGATCTCGGCGATGATCGAGGGCTGGATGCCCTCGGTCGGCTCGTCCAGCAGAAGCACCTTCGGCCGGGTCACGAGCGAGCGGGCGATGGCGAGCTGCTGTTGCTGGCCGCCCGAGAGATCGCCGCCGCGGCGTTCGGCCATCTCGGCGAGTACCGGAAAGAGCGCGTGCACCTCCTCGGGGATCCTGCGCTCGGACCGGGGCAGGCACGCGAAGCCCGCCTCCAGATTCTCCCGCACCGTCATGAGCGGAAAGATCTCCCGGCCCTGTGGGACGTAGGCGATGCCGGCCCTCGCGCGGGCGTGTGCGCCCTTGGGCAACACCGATCCGCCGAGCGTCGCCACCCCACCGGATGGGTGGCGCCCGGCGATCGCCTTCAGGAGCGACGTCTTGCCCACCCCGTTCAGCCCCATGACGCAGGTCACCTCCCCGACCGCTGCCTCGAGGTCGAGGCCGGGGATGATGACCGAGCCGCCATAGCCGAGGGTGAGGTCGCGCAGCGCGAGCATCAGTGCTGTCCCAGATAGACGTCGATCACTTCGCGGTCGGACGTCACGTGATCGATCGAACCTTCGGCAAGGACGCGGCCCTGGTGAAGCACGGTGACACGGCAGTCGAGGCGGCGGACGAACTCCATGTCGTGCTCGACCACGACCACGGCACGCGTGCGGGCGATCGAGATCAGAAGGTCGGTGGTCCGCTCGCGCTCCGCCGCCGTCATGCCGGCCGCGGGCTCGTCGACCAGCAGGAGGCGTGGTTCGGACGCCAGCAGCATGCCGATCTCCAGCCACTGCTTCTGTCCGTGCGAAAGAACCCCTGCGCGCCGGGCGAGCGCCTCCTCGAGCCCCACCTCAAGCGCCAGTTCCCGTATCCGCTCCGGGTGATCACGTCGCCTCACCAGCACGGTGAGGGGCGCGCGCGTTCCCCGAAGCGCGAGGCGGAGGTTCTCGGCGACGGTCTGGTCCTCGAAGACCGTCGGCTTCTGAAACTTCCGCCCGATACCCGCCCGCGCGATCCGGGCCTCCGAGAGGGTGGTGATCACGCGGCCGTCGAAACGCACGGTCCCAACATCGGGGCGCGTCTTGCCGGTGACGAGATCCATGAAGGTGGTCTTGCCCGCACCGTTCGGCCCGATGACCGCGCGAAGCTCGGGCTCGCCCATCACGAAGGAGAGCGAGTCGATGGCACGGAAGCCGTCGAAGCTCTTGGTGACGCCGTCGACCTCGAGAAGGCTCATTCGGCCGGCTCCGAACTGGCTTCCTCCCGGCGCAGGCTCCCCTGGTCGGGCCCCATGTCCCCGATACGCTCGGGCCGTCGCGTGAAGATCCGCTCGATCAGTCCCGCGAGGCCCTCGGGGGCGAAGAGCGTGACGGCGACGAAGCCGAGACCGAGCAGCACAAGCCACCAATCCGTCCACTGGACGGTGTAGAAGCCCAGCGGGATGTCGGGTGCCCCGCCGCCCGTGAACCAGGAGGAGAGCAGCGAGACGACCGCGGCTCCGATCACCGCACCGTAGAGCCGCCCCCTGCCGCCGATGGCCACCCAGACGGCGAGGTAGATCGACGCGATGGGGGCGATCTCCGCCGGGTTTATGATTCCGGCCTGGGGGTAGTAGAGCGCGCCCGCGATGCCGGCGATCATGGCCGTCCCGGTGAAGACGGCGAGCTTGTAGTGCTCCACCTCGTAGCCGAGGAACCGCACCCGCGCCTCGTCGTCCCGAATGGCGCGCAGAACCGAGCCGAAGCGGCCGGCGACCGTCCAGGCGGCGGCGAGGTAGGTCAGGGCGAGCGCTGCGGCCGAGGCCCAGAGGAACCACAGCGAGAGCTGCGACTGGGGCACGTGATCGAGGCCGGGGACGTTCTGAAGCCCCGAGAGGCCGTTGTTGCCGCGGAGCCCGGTGTCGTTCTGGAACAGCCACAGAGAGAGGGCGAGCGTGCCGGCCTGGGTCAGGATCGACAGGTAGACGCCGGTGACGCGGGACCGGAAGGCGAGCCAGCCGAAGACGAGGGCGAGCAGGCCCGGGACGGCGACGACGGCGATCAGCTGGAGCAGAAGCGAGTCGGCGAAGGCCCACATCCAGGGGAACTCGTCGGAGCCGACGACGCCGAATATCTGCGTGGCCGTGGCCGCGTCGATCTCCTCCGGGGTCGGTGGCAAGGGGCGCTGGGCGAGCTGGGCCGCGACGATGCCCTCGGTCCGGGCAGTCATCAGCCACATGCCGATGGCATAGCCGCCGATCCCGAAGAAGGCCATGTGCCCGAGGGAGAGGATGCCGCAATAGCCCCAGACGAGGTCCATCGCGAGGGCCACGAGGCAGAGGCAGAGCGTCTTGCCCAGCGTCTTGACGAAGGCCGTGGAGATGAGCCCGGCCTCCGCGAGGACGGTCGCGCCGACGGTCATCAGCGTGAGGCAGGCCAAGACGGCGATCACGTCGGGGCGGCGGATGAGCGGGGTGCGGGTCACGACTTGGCCGTCAGGCCGAGCACCATGTAGGCGCAGTGGGGATCGGGGCGGTAGTCGCCGAAGGGTCCCGTCTTGTCGAAGCCGTGGCGGGCATAGAGCGCGCGGGCCGGCGCGTAGGCGGGATGCGTCCCTGTCTCCAGTCGCAGGGCGGGCATGCCACGCGCCCGCGCCTCCGCGATCACCGTGGCGAGCAGCGCGCCGCCGATGCCGCCGCCCCGCGCCGCCAGGGCCACGTGCATCGACTTGAGTTCTCCGTCGCCACAGGGCAGCGCGCGCAGGGCGGCCATGCCGGCGGGCGCGCCGTCGGGATCCACTGCGAGCCAGAAGGTTAGGTTCTTCGGGCGCGGCCCCTTGAAGGTGAGCATATGGTCGCTATCAGCCGGGGTGGTCGCGACGCCGAGGGAGGCGTGGGCACCGAGCAGCCGCGCGAAGCCCGGATCGGAGGGGTCGGCCTGCCGAATCTCGGTCACTGCGCGAACCTCCCCTTCTGGGGCACGATCCCCCGCGGGCGGAACTGGATGAAGGCGATCACGAAGAGGATCATATAGGTCTGCGCTGCGAGCGTATTGGACGGGTTGAGCCACTCGATGCCCTTCTGCAGCCCGCCGATCAGGCCCGCGCCGGCGAGCGTCCCGAACACCGAGCCCACGCCGCCCACCACGACCGTCATGAAGGACTGCACAATGTAGTTGGCGCCCATCTCGGAGGTGACCTGCGCATAGAGGCCGATGGCCACGCCCGCGATGCCCGCGATGCCCGAGCCGAGCCCGAAGGTGAGCATGTTGATGCGGTCCGGGTCGATCCCCATCGAGGCGGCCATGCCGGGGTTCTGCGTCACCGCGCGGACCTCGAGACCCAAGCGCGTGCGGCGCAGGACCCAGACGATGAGCGCAAGGAAGGCGAGCGCGAGGAGGAAGATCGCGACGCGGATCCATGAGATCGAGACGACCTCGTTGATGACCCAGGATCCTGCGAGCCAGTCGGGCGAGGTGAGCGGCCGGGCCTGGGCGCCGAAGACGTTCTTGGCGATCT
>CAZWWR010000003.1:0-66204 GCA_964637265.1 uncultured Jannaschia sp. | reverse complement strand
CGGCGGGCCCCATTCGCCCCAGGGCGGCGGCGAGGCCCGCCGGCGCGCCGAGGCGCCGGGCGAGCGGCTCGGTCCAGCGGCGCAGCCCGATCAGCAGCGCGAGACCGGCGAGCCCCAGCGCGAGGGTGAGTCCGTGCGTCTGGGGCCAGACATGCCACAGAGAGGCGGCGAGCTCCGGCAGCGTGCCTCCCTCCACGGGCGCCCCGAGCAGATGGCGCAGCTGCCCCGCCGCGATGAGGAGCGCCGAAGCCGCCACGAAACCCGCCACCACCGGGTGCGAGAGGAGGTCCGCGAAGAACCCCAGCCGCAGCACGCCCGCCGCGAACAGCAGCGCTCCCACGAGCAGCGCGAGCAGCCCGGCCGCGGCGGCCGCCTCGCCGGGCGGAAGACCCAGAGGGCCGATGGCCGCCGCCGTCATGAGCGAAACCACGGCCACCGGACCGACGGCCAACGCCCGCGAAGACCCGAACGCCGCATAGCCCAGCAGGGGCAGCATGGAGGCGTAGAGCCCCGTCGCCGGCGGCAGGCCCGCGAGCATGGCGTAGGCCAGCGACTGGGGCACCAGCATGATCGTGACGATCACGGCCGCGCCCGCGTCCCCGGTGGCGTCGGCCGCGCCGTAGCCGCGCGACCAGTCCGGGCGCCAGCGCTCGACCCTGTCCCGCATGGCGCGTCAGAGACCGTTCAGCGGCACCTTGAGGTGCCTGCGGCCGCTCTCGTCGGGCTCGGGCAGGTTGCCGCCGCGCATGTTCACCTGAAGCGAGGGCAGGATCAGCTTCGGCATGGCGAGCGTCGCGTCCCGCTCCTCGCGGAGCGCAACGAACTCCTCGCGGGTCTTCCCGGAGATGTGGACGTTCCGCGCCTTCTCCTCGGCGACCGTCGTCTCCCAGCCGACGTCGCGGCCGCCCGGGCCGTAATCGTGGCATATGAACAGGCGGGTGGAGTCGGGAAGGGCGAGCACCTTCTGGATGCTGTCCCAGAGCGTGCCCGCGTCGCCGCCGGGGAAGTCGGCCCGCGCCGTGCCCCCGTCAGGCATGAAGAGCGTGTCGCCGACGAAGGCCGCGTCGCCGATGACATAGGTCACGCAGGCGGGCGTGTGGCCCGGCGTATGCATCACCCGCACGGTCAGATCGCCGAGCCGGAGTGTGTCGCCGTCGGCGAGCAGCGCGTCGAACTGCGACCCGTCGCGGCGGAACTCGGTGCCCTCGTTGAACACCTTGCCGAATACTTCCTGCACCTCGACGATCCGTTCGCCGACGGCGAGGCGCCCGCCCAGCCGCTCCTGCAGCCAGGGCGCCGCCGAGAGGTGATCGGCGTGGACGTGGGTCTCGAGGTGCCACTCGACGGTCAGACCCTGTTCCATCACGTGGGCGAGGATGCGGTCGGCGCTCTCGTGGCTGAGGCGGCCTGCCGCGTAGTCGATGTCCATCACGCTGTCGATCACGGCGGCGGCCTTCGTGGCCGGGTCGGCGACGACGTAGCTGACGGTGTTGGTGGCCTTGTCGAAGAAGGCCGTGACGTCCGGGGATTGCGTCATGCGGGAACTTCCTTCCGTTGGGCCCGGCGCCGCAGCGCGAGGCGGGCGAGAACGATGCCGGCGGACATCGCGCCGACGAAGGCGAAGACCTCCGGCCTGAGCGTCCCGAGGGCCGGCAAGGCACCGCCCGGGCAGAAGCCGGCGATGCCCCATCCTACCCCGAACAAGGCCGCCCCGCCTACGACGCGGGCGTCGATCCGGCGGTCCGTGGGCAGGTCGAAGGCGGGCGCCATCAGCGGGCGGGGCCGCGCGAGCACGAACCGGTATCCCAGCGCCGTCACGGCAAGGGCTCCGCCCATCACGAATGCGAGGCTGGGATCCCACGTGCCGGAGGCGATGCCCGCGAGGTCGAAGAAGTTGAGCACTTTCGCCGGGTTCGCCATGCCCGACAGCGAGATGCCGAGGCCGACGACGAGGCCGATCAGGAGGGTCAGCGGTCCGCGCAGCATGTCAGCCTCCGATGAGGTGGCGGGTGACGAAGACGGTGACGATTGCCGTCGCCATGAAGGTGGCGGTCGCCGCCAAGGAGCGGGGCGAGAGGCGCGCGAGGCCACAGACCCCGTGCCCCGATGTGCAGCCCGAGCCGAAGGTGACGCCCACGCCGACGATCAGGCCGCCGGCCAGCAGTGCCGGCAGAGGGACGGGCACCTCCACGGCCGGGAGCGCCCCCGTCAGCGCGAGGTGTACGAGCGGACCGAGCACCATGCCGGCCAGCAACCATAGCCGCCATCCGACCTCCGACGCCGAAGTGGGTAGGAGGACACCGCCCAGGATGCCGGTGGCGCCCAGAATCCGGCCGCGCAGCGCCATCAGCGTCACGGCGGCGGCTCCGATCAGGACCCCGCCGGCGAGCGAGGCGAGGGGGGTGAACTCGGTCTCCACGGCGCCCTCACCGCGTGTCGATGCGGAAGGGCGCGTAGGCGGGGCAGCGCGATGCGGCCGCAGTGCCCAGAAGCACCACGCCCGCGATGCCCAGCACGATCGCCAGGCGCCCCTCGACGGCCAGCAGGGCCACAAGCAGGAGAGCGATGCCCAGGATGGCGCGGACGATGCGGTCGGTGGAGCCGACGTTCGGTTTCATGGCGGGTCTCCTCGGTTGCGATCCCTCGGAACATGCCCTGCCGGCGGGGTGGCAGTCTGTGACTAGGTCACGCGCCGGACCTCATTCCGCCGCAAGGGCGCTCAGCGCCTCAGCGTCGAGGAGTGCGACGGTGCCGCGGGCGGCCTCGACCCAGCCGCGTCGCCGGAACTCGGCGAGCTGGCGGCTCACGACCTCCCGTGCGGTGCCCAGCTCAGTGGCGAGGTCCTGATGGGTCGCGCGCACCTGCCGCTCCCCGTCGGCCAGGCGCAGGAGCGCTTGCGCGAGCCTGATGTCGACCCGTCCGAAGGCCACCGCCTCGAGCACGCCCATCAGCTCTACGATCCGGGCCGAGAAGGCCCGGAGCACCGCATCCCGGAACGGCGGCTCCGACATCAGCTCGTCGAAGGCGGCCCGGTCGATCACCAGCGCCTCGACCTCCGCTTCCGCGACCCCTTCGGCGGCGAGCTGCTCGTGGGCGAGCATGCAGGCCGAGGTCATCACGCAGCTGTCGCCCTCGCCGATGCGGTAGAGCACGATCTCGCGCCCGCTCTCGCCGATCTGGCGCACCCGGAGGCGGCCGGACCGCAGGATCACCATGCCGCCGGGCGCCCGGCCGGGGCCGAACACGACCTCGCCGGGCGCGAAGCGGCGCACGCGGCCCCGGGCGGCGAGGCGGGCGGCGAGGTCGGAGGAAAGGGCTGTCTCGGGATCGGCCATGTCTCAGAGCAGCAGATGGATCAGCGCGTCGAGCGTCAAGGCGAGCGTGACCGCCACCGCCGCCGTCGCTGCGAGGCCGGCGGCCACGAAGCCGCCGTCCCGCTGGACCAGCCCCCAGGCGAGCAGCACGAGGGCAATGGCCGGCGGCATGTTCATCAGGGGAACCGGCAGCAGCAGGAGGACCGACATCAGCAGGCAGGCGAGCCCCACGAGCCGCTCGCGTCGGGCAAGACCCGGCAACCGCGGGCGCGTCCACCGTTCGGCCCAGCCGAGCGGCCGCGCGAGCACGCGCGCGAGGGCCCCGAGCGCCCGTCCCGGGACCGGCCAGCGCAGGACGCGCGCCGGCAGGGCGGACCGCTCGCCGAACACGGCGAGATGAGCGGAGATCGCGACGAGCGGCACGCCCAGCACCGCCGAGACGCTCGGGACAGGAGCCGGAATGGCCTCCGGGAGCGCGAGGATCAGGATGGCGGCGCCGTGCGCCCTGGCGCCCGCGAGGGCCAGCGCGTCCTCGAGGGCGACATCCTGGCCCTGCCCTCCAAGCGTATCGAGGCCGGCGAGGATCTCGGAGAATGGATGCTCCTCTCCATCGGCGCCCGCACGCCCCCCCGGCCCCCCATCCTTCGGCGTGGGTTCGGGCGCCGCGGCCGGGTCGCCTGGGGAGGGGAGCGCGGCGCTCACATCCGCAGCACCACCCGCCCGTCGATGGAGCCCTGGCGCATCCGGTCGAAGACGGCGTTGACGTTGGCCAGCTCGTCCCAGGCGAAGGTGCTGGTGACGTCCCCGTTCGCCGCGAAGGTCAGCGCTTCCTGGAGGTCGAGGCGGGTGCCGACGATGGAGCCGCGGATGGTGAGACGCTTGAGCACCGTCTCGAAGATCGGCAGCGGAAACTCCCCCGGCGGGAGGCCCACGAGGCTCATCGTGCCGCGCCGGCGGAGCATCGCCGTCGCCTGCGAGAAGGCGGTGGGCGAGACGGCCGTGACGAGGGCGCCGTGCACCCCGCCGAGATGGCGCTGCACCTCCTCGCCCGGGTCGACCTCGGAGGCGTTGATGGCCTCGTCGGCGCCGAGGTCACGGGCGAGGCGCAGCTTGTCCTCGGCCACGTCGACGGCGACGACGTGCATCCCCATGGCCTTCGCGTACTGCACCGCCATGTGCCCGAGGCCGCCGATCCCGCTGATCGCGACCCACTGGCCCGGCTGCACCTCCGTCTCCTTGAGGCCCTTGTAGACGGTGACGCCCGCACAGAGCACGGGGGCGGCAGGGCCGAACTCGAGCCCGTCGGGCAGGAGGCCGACATAGGCCGCATCTGCCATCACGTACTCGGCGTAGCCCCCGTCGGTGCTGTAACCGGTGTTGGTCTGACCCTCGCAGAGTGTCTCCCAGCCCCCGGTGCAGTGCTCGCAGCGCCCGCAAGCCGAGTGCAGCCATGGCACGCCGATCCGGTCGCCCTCCTTGAGGTAGGGAACGTCCCGTCCGACGGCGGCTACCTCGCCGACCCCCTCGTGCCCCGGGATGAAGGGCGGCGAAGGCTTCACCGGCCAGTCCCCCATCGCGGCGTGCAGGTCAGTGTGGCACACGCCCGAGGCGCGCACCCGCATCAGCACCTGTCCGGGGCCAGGCCCCGCGTCGCCGCCGGGCATCGGAACCTCGCGTATCTCGAGGGGCTGGCCCAAGGCCGTCACCACCGCCGCCTTCATCGTCTTCGCCATCTCCGCCTCCGCTCGGGTTAGCTCCTCCAGCCGGGGTCGTGCCGGGCGCCGCCACACCCGGTCCGGGACGTGCGGCGTCCTCCCGCCGTTCCGGCGCCGGTTGTGCCGCTACGCCATCCGCCGCGCCGCCTGCACGAAGGCGGCGAGCAGCGCGCGGGGCAGGGCGGGCGACCGGCCGATGGCCATGCGCTCGTCGTCGTCCATGGAGGAGCGCCGCAGCGTGCAGACCCAGTGACCGTCCGTCTCATTCGTCTTGCCGGCGATCTTGACCGTCCAGAAGTCCAGCGCCTCGTCGACGATGTGCAGCAGCGCGTCCGTCGACCCGGCCGCCGACACGAGTTCCGCGCGCCCTTCCTCGCTGTCGAAGCGTTGGGCCGGAAAGGCCCGGGCCAGGGCGCCGCCGATCCGTTCCGCCATCGCGGGGTCGATCTCCTCGCAGCGCTCGATCCGCTGAACCACCGCGTCGTCCACCATGCGTCTCCTCCCTCCGGCTCGTCTGCACATTCAAGCAGGGGCACCTCGCGCAGGCATTGTCGAGCGTCAATTCGGCCCCGCGCCGCCGGCGCTAGCCTCCCGATCGCGACCGACAGGGGAGGACGCGATGAACGTTCTTGGACAGGGTACGGACTACGTGCTGGGATTCGACGCGCTGAGGCGGGGCGATGTGGCCCTCGTCGGCGGAAAGAACTCCTCGCTCGGGGAGATGATACGCGAGCTCGGCGCCGCGGGGGTGCGCGTGCCGCCGGGCTTCGCCACCACGGCGACGGCCTTCCGCCGCTTCCTCGCCGACAATGAGCTCGAGGCGCTCATCGCGGAGGCCGCCGGGGACCTCGAGGCCGGACGTGCCGCCCTGCCCGAGGTGGGCGAGCGGATCCGCAAGGCGATCGACCGGGGGACGTGGCCGGAGGACGTGGCCGAGGCGATCGCCGCGGGCTATGCGCGGCTTTGCGCCGAGCATGGGGCCGACATTCCGGTCGCCGCCCGTTCCTCAGCCACGGCCGAGGATCTGCCGGAGGCCTCCTTCGCTGGCCAGCAGGAGACCTACCTCAACGTCTCCGGCCTGCCCGCGCTGCTGGATGCCTGCCGGAGCTGCTACGCGTCCCTCTACACCGACCGCGCCATCGCCTATCGCCGGGCCCAGGGCTTCGGGCAGACCGAAGTCGCGCTCTCGGTGGGCGTGCAGCTGATGGTCCGTTCCGACACCGGCGGGTCGGGCGTCATGTTCTCGATCGACACCGAGTCGGGCTTCCGCGAGGTCGTGGTGATCGATGCCGCCTGGGGCCTCGGGGAGACCGTCGTCCAGGGCAGCGTCGATCCGGACGGCTACCAGGTCTTCAAGCCCTTCCTCGACGATCCCGGCCTTTCGCCGGTGATCGAGCGCCGCCGCGGGGCCAAGGAGACCAAGATGGTCCTGTCCAACTCGGAGGACGGGCGCACGGCGACGCGGATCGTGCCGACCTCGCGGGCCGAGCGGCAGGGTTACGTCCTCTCGCATGCTGAGATCCTCGACCTCGCCCGGCAGGCCGTCTCCATCGAGCGCCACTATGGCGGGCCGATGGACATGGAATGGGCTCGCGACGGGGAGACAGGCGAGCTCTGGATCGTGCAGGCCCGGCCCGAGACGGTGCAGTCCCGCGCGCAGGACCGGCTCAGGAGCTACTCCGTGACAGGCGCGGGGCGCGTCCTGTCCCGGGGCCTCTCTGTCGGCGGCGCGGCGGTTGCGGGCGAGATCTGCCTGATCGAGCGGGCCGCCGACATCGGCCGGTTCCGCGACGGCGCGATCCTCGTCACCGGCACGACCGATCCGGACTGGGTCCCTGTCATGGGGCGCGCCGCCGGCATCATCACCGACCACGGCGGGCGCACGTCGCACGCCGCCATCGTCAGTCGCGAGCTGGGCGTGCCCGCCGTGGTCGGCACGGGCGACGCGACGCACGTCCTGCACGACGCGCAGGAGGTCACGCTCGACTGCTCCGGTGGCGAGGAGGGGACCGTCCATGAGGGGCTCGCGGAGATCGAGGTGGAGGAGATCGCGCCCGATGCCCTTCCGGACACGCGCACGAAGGTGATGCTCAACGTCGCCAACCCCTCCTCCGCCTTCCGGTGGTGGCGGCTGCCCGCCCAGGGTGTGGGCCTCGCGCGGATGGAGTTCGTTGTCACGTCCTTCGTCCGGGCGCATCCGATGGCCTTGCTCGATCCGTCCGCGCTCGGGGACGATCCCGCACGGGCCGAGGTCGAGGCCCTGATCGCCGGCCACTCGGACGGCGCGGAGTTCTTCGTGGAGCGGCTCTCGACCGGGCTCGCCCGCATCGCCGCCCTGGCCCATCCGCATCCTTGCACGGTGCGGATGAGCGACTTCAAGTCGAACGAATATGCCGACCTCCTCGGCGGACGGCGCTTCGAGCCGGTCGAGGAGAACCCGATGATCGGCCTGCGCGGCGCCTCCCGCTACTACGATATCGCATATCAGGAGGCGTTCGCTCTTGAATGCAGGGCGATTCGGCGCCTTCGGGGCGAGCTGGGCTTCTCCAACGTCCGGGTAATGATCCCCTTCTGCCGGACGGTCGAGGAGGCCGACCGCGTCCTGAAGGTGATGGCCGATGCGGGGCTCGAGAGGGGCCGGGACGGGCTGGAGGTCTGGATGATGTGCGAGGTGCCGTCGAACGTCGTGCGTGCCCGCGAGTTCGCGGAACGTTTTGACGGGTTCTCGATCGGCTCGAACGACCTGACCCAGCTGACGCTCGGGGTGGATCGTGACGCGGAGGGGCTGGCCGCGCTCTTCCGCGAGAACGATCCGGCCGTGATGTGGATGATCGAGCACGTGATCGCGGAGGCCCACGCGGCCGGAACCCCGGTGGGTTTCTGCGGCCAGGCCCCGTCGAACGATCCCGACTACGCCCGTCGCCTCGTCGCGGCAGGGGTCGACAGCGTCTCTGTCACGCCGGACGCCTTCGTCGCCGTGAAGGCGGCCATTGCGGGAGCCGAGACTGGCTGACGCGGCTCCCGGAGCCCTCGTCCGCCGCGAAATGCGGCGGAGCGGCGCAATGCGTCGCGGGGCGTGCGGAGGCTGTTGACAGCTCGGAAGCACGCCCCCGAGGGGTTTGCAGGGAGAAGGAAGTGCAAATTTCTGAGTGGGTTAACCGTTCGTATACGGCGGACGGTTCTTTCCGTGAATCGTCGCTTTCAAGGCGGAAAACGACATTCGTGATGCAGGCCTGCCACGCGTCGGCGGATTTTCGCGCAGAATGTCGCTTCGCCGACAGAGGTTCGGGGGTTCTCGCCTTATGCCTTCCCCAACGCTCGTATCCTTGGGGACGACGATATGCCGATCTTCTCTGGCCATCCGAACCGCCGCACGGCAGCGTCGCCCTCCGCCGGTGCGGATCGCGTGGCGGCCTTCCGGCGTCCGGCCCCCGCGGTGCGACCCCATGGCCCCGCTGACGAGATGACGGCCCGTACTCTCGTCCGGCCGCTGGCTCCCGAGCGGCAGGCCTTCGTCGACATCCTGACCTCCCGGGTCGAGAGCATGATCGGCCCGCAGCTTCCCGGCACATTCGAACTCGTCAACTTCGAGCAGGGGTTCGCCCCTACTCCCGGCGTGCCCGGCGGCGATGGGTTTGACGCCGCGCTGATCGACGCATTCGACGGAACGCTCGAGGTCGGGTCCGACGGGATGCTCGAGCTCGTGCCGGGGCGCTTCAGTGCCCTGTACGGCGAGATCCTCGACGAGGCTTCCTGGCGCTTCTCCCCTGCCGACCAGGAGGTGATCCAGGACAGGGAGGTGAAGGCGCGTCAGCAGGCCGTCGAACGCGCCGCTTGCGAGAGCGGCTTCGTCGAGGCCCACGGTCTCGCCTTCCCTACCTACCCCGCGATCCTCGCCGCCATCCTGCGGGGCTACGGCAACGGACCTCAGGACTGGTCGTATTCGTCCGTGTTCCTCGCGGCCGCCAATCTCGCCGAGGTCGGTTTCGCTCGTCTGGGCGGCACCCTTCTCGGGGGCCTCGCGACGCTCGCGCCGCTCAACGCGGTGCTCGGTGCCCGTGCGGAAGTCTGCGAGCGGCGCGCCTCCGCGCTCGCCCATCTCCGCCATCCCTGCAGCCGCAGCGCCGGCCTTCGCGCGACCGACGGCGGACACCGCCCCGGCTGGGCATCCGCTCTGTCCCCGGAGCAGATCCGCGCCGGGCTCCGCAGCCCCTTCGCCGCTCGGGTCGACTTCGCCCTCTCCGGTTTCGACCGCGGCGCGGCAAGGCTGAAGGTGTCCGCATCGGGCGGCTTCGGCGTCCGGGCCTCGGAGGCCTTGGGAGTGCACCTGCCGAATGGTCAGCTCGAGTGGAGCGCCGGTATCTCGGCGCGCACCAAGGTGGATGTATCGGTCACCTATCCCGGGCTGACGATCGCCCGCGTCGATCCGGCTGCCCTGAGCGGTGACCTGCGGCGCGGGTGGTACGATCCGGGCCTCCTTCGCGAGATCGTGCGGGCCTCGGACGATCCGACGGTGTCGGGCCTGGGGGTGGACCGTGCGAGCCCGTGCGCCCCGGGCCGCGCGATCGGCCGCGGCCGCGCCCTCTCCCGCCTCGGCACGATCGTTCTGAGCCGCGCGCCCACCGTCACCATGCGCTTCTCCCGCGCACCCTGGGGCGAGGTGCTTCAGCGGCTGGCCCCCGGAACGGAGGCCCGGCTCGACCTGCTGGGCATCCTCGACATCGGGGCCCGTCCGGGAAGCTATGGCGTCTCTTCGGTCGAGAGGGCCGGCGACGCGGGAGAAGTCACGGTCACCTTCGCTCCGACGCCCGCCCCCGCGGCCGTCGGGGATGGCCCTGCCGCCGAGCTGCACGGCGCCACTGTGCTGGGCGGTGTCCCCTGCTACCCGCGCTGATGCGCCATCGGTCTGCCGGCCGGTGAATCGGATCACCCACGCGTAACGAGTGATTGGGTGACAGGCGCGGGCCGCCCCGGCGTAGGCGGTCCGCGCCGACTTTTCCCGGGCTTCCCGTCCTCCGGTCTTCGGAAGCTCGCGCGCCCGGTTCCCTGACTGGCGCAAAGGCGCTACCAAAGGCCTCTCGGCGACCGCGAGCGCGTCCGGCCCGACACCGTGGCCGCCGCGCCGTCAGGGAGGTGCGGTGATGCGGAAGACGCGCCCGGGGAGCGCCCCGGCGGATCCTTGGAGCGCATGGCGGTGAGGAACTCCGCCGCCTATCCTCACCTCCTCGACGCGCCGCTTCTTCGCGGTCTGAGAAGGGAGCGGAAGGCGACGTTCCTCGACGCCTGCATTCATCGACACCATCCGGACCCGACGGACCTTCTCCGGCAGGGCGAGCCGGCGCCGGGTCTCTACCTCGTCGCTCGGGGGGCGGTGGAGGTGAGCTACGCCGACGAGAGCGGCAACGTGAAAATCGCCCACGTGGCCGGTGCCGGCGAGGTCCTGGGCGAGGTCGAGGCGCTGTCCGGCGACGAATGCGCCGCGACCTGCCGAAGCCTTCCCGATGCGACGTCGCTTCTCTGTCCGCCGCCCCTGGTGGAGGAGATGGTCACCGTGCGGACCTTCGTGCGCAACGTCGCCTCGATCTTCCGGGAGCGTCTTCAGCGGCACAACGTCCAGCGCTTCGCCGATCACTTCCACGGGGTCGATCGGAGGCTGTGCATGTACCTCCTGCGCATGAGCGCGCCCGACCGCCCCGAACTCCGCCTCAGCCAGTCCGCCCTCGCCGCGATGATCGGGGCTTCCCGCCAGACGGTGAACCGAAGGCTGTCGGAACTTAGGGGAATGGGCGCCGTGCGCGTCGGCCGGGGTTCCATCCGGGTGATCGATCGCCTGGTCCTAGCCCGCGAAGCCGGGGAGCTCGATCAGTCCAACGACTGCGCACTCGAGACTTGATAGTTGAGTGCCTGCTGTCGAGTTCCATGCCGACCTGTCGTGTCCACCGCTTCCTAGATAGCCGAGAGAGTACCGGCGTGATCCTCGCTCGTCCGTACGGAGACCGCGACGCTGCCTAGTCGATCGCGGCGTTGGGGCAGGGCAAGGCCGGGACTTGGTCGGACGGACACAGCCAATCGGCTTCTCGGAGGCCGTGTCGTGGCTCGTGAATACGTCCTTCCAGTGGCGCGACGCCCTGCCGGGGACTGTAGACTCGTTGGTGTGTACACGGTTCCACCGCCAGCAATGGACTTCCTCTTAGACGGCCTCATAGAGGCGATGAGACATCAGCCGGACTTCGGACCTTACTTCATAGGCGTGACTTATGCGAATGGCATGCGATCGGATAAACCTATGCAAGAACTACGACGGCCACGCTGATGCCTGCTTCTCGGAGATGCCTTCGGCTTACGCAATGGACTACTCGACAGGCAGCCTGACGACGAAATTCCATCCTGCGGTGGCCATACTCGACCTGCCGGTTCGCCTCGCCGGCGCGCCGGCGCGCCGGGGTAGTGGAGGGGCGGGGGCCGTGGCCCCGCCGAAGCCGTCAAACCCCCCAAGAGCAAACCGGCGAGGGGCCGTTCAGAGGTCCAACCGACAGGGATGAGCGTGCACGTCCTCCCGGATGCCGCCTATGCCACTGGCCACCAGGACGCTTTCGCAGCTGACGACCTCGGCGCCCCGGTCCATATCGATCCCGGCCCATCGCGCTCCGACACGGACGAGACGGTTTGCAAGGTGCACTATATCGTTGGGCGCTTCTGCATAGGCCTCGAGGCCTACAACCGCATCGCCCGGCGGTAGGAAAGGCGCCTCCTATACCCCACGCGTGGGCTTCTGAATGGGTTGGATGCCTGCAGACCCACCTAACGCCCGTTGTATCCATCGCGGGCCTCGTAGCGGGACCGGCAGGTAGCAATGACTTCGCCGTCCGAGCGGCAGCGTCCGGCGCTTTCGACGGTCACGCCCGCCGGCCCGTCCAAACTGGACACGACAGGATGCAGGGTGATGTCGAGACGGTCGCCGGCATCGAGGTTGCCGAAGAAGTGAACGTCGCGCCCGCGCGGCATGTGTTTCCAGCCCGGAGGGAGGGCGAGCGCCTCGGCTGCGATGAAGCAGGAGACGAAGGAGGCGAAGTAGCAGAGAGCGACGCCGTTCATGTGCCTGTCGCGCTCGATCCGGACCGACAGGTGCGGCGGCCCCTCCATCGCCTCGGCGGCGGCCCTCCCGGCCCGGCCCGAGGCCCGGAGGAGGAGGGCGCGGCGGCACTCCGGTGCGTCCCGCAACGACGTGAAGTCCGGCGGCATGATTGCCCCCGCCAGCGCGGTGCTGGACGTTCCGTCCCGCTTGGCGAAGGCCGTCACCAGCTCGACCACCGCATGGGCACCCGCCCGGGACGTCAGCACCGTCTCGCTCCGCCAGCCTGTCTGCGGACCGGGCCAGACGATGCGCCGAAACTCGACGACGTCATCCTCCGCGAACGCCTCCGGCCGACCCGTCAGATGGGCCGGGACCACCGAGGCGAGGGCGCGCGCGCCGGTCGCGTCGCGCAGCTTGCCCGGAGTCGTGCCCAAGCGCAGTGCGATGGCCCACCCGTGGCCGTGACAGCATTCGCGCAGCAGCCAGGGCACCGATAGCCAGGCCTCGGCCAGATGAGGCACGCCGAGATGGAACGGATCTCGCGGCAGCCCGCCCTCGATCCGCGGATCGGGAGGCCCGGCCTCTCGCTCCGCCGGCGGGATCGTCGTCATCCTCGTCATGGTCGTTGCCGCCTCGGTTGGTCCGAACGGCGCGCCTCGCGTCCGCTGACGAGCGGGACGGTGGCGGTGCCGGCAGGACCAGACTGCGGTGGGAAGGCGCTCCGGGGCATCGGGCAAGTGGCGTATTTCGCCTAGACCGAATGACCCAGATTGCGGTCAGATCGCACCCAGCCGGGCATCGGCGCCGTCGGCCCAAGCAGTCTGGAGTGATCCCATGCCGGCGGGGGAAGCGCTCACGAAGAGGGGGGCGGAGGTCGGCCGCGCCTATGCGGAAGGACTCACCCACAAGCAGATCGCAGAACGGCTCGGTATCGCGCCGGCGACCATCCGGACGCACCTGAACAGCATCTACCGCAAGCTGGGGGTCGGCACGAAGATTGAGCTTCTCGGGCGGCTCGACATGGCGGCGGAGGTCCCGCGCCCGCGCCCTCGGCCAGGCGGTCCATCCTCGTGGCGGTCGCGGTCGTAACGTTCCTCGCTCTGCTCGTACCGCTCGTCGCTTCGAGAGGGCCCGAGGCGGGCATGGCACCCGTGCCGGAGCCACCGCCGACCGGTGGCCTGCCTTCCGTGGCCGTCCTGCCGGTGGCCGTGGAGGAGCCGGATGGGGCGCGGTTGCGGTTCGTCGGCGGACTGGCCCGGGAGATCGTGGGCGGACTGTCCCACTTCTCGACCGTGATGGTCTTCGCGGCGGACACGACCTTCGCCTACGCCGGCGACGGGGTGCCCCCGCGGGAGATCGCCCGCCGGCTGGGGGCGAGCTACCTCGTCTCGGCGGACGCGGCCTGGTTCGACGATTTCCTCCGGGTCAGCGTCCAGTTGCAGTACGGCGCGACGGCCGAGGTTCTCTGGGCGGCGACTTTCGAGCGCCCCGCCGAGGGGCTGCTCGAGATACAGGAGGAGGTCGTCGAGAAGGTCGTCCGCCTCGTGGGGCCTGCGGACGGCGCCCTCGGCCCGCTGCGGGAGGCCGAACTGGAGCGGGTCGGGCGGATGCCGACCGACAGTCCCGACGCCTACGGCCACTTCCTCCGCGGCCTCGTTCTCTTCGAGACCTATGCTCCGGAGGGGACGGCCGAAGCGATCAAGGCCCTCGATCGTGCCGTGACGGCGGATCCGGGCTACGGCCGGGCTCACGCCTATGCCGGCTGGGCGGAGCTCCAGCACTTTCGCAACGGCTGGGGACCGGAGCCGGAGGCCGCCCTGCTGCGCGCGGAGGCCAGGGCCGAGCGGGCCGTGGCCGTCGATACGCAGGACCCGTACGGTCATTGGACGCTCGGCGCGGTCCGGCTCTACCAGAGGCGCCATTCCGAGGCCGTGGCCGCCTACGGACGTGCGGTCGATCTCAATCCGCAGAACGCGGAGATGCTCATCCATGCCGGCTGGGCCATGGTCTATGCCGGGCGCCCGGAGGAGGGGCTGCGCTACATGGGGAGGCGGCAATGGAGCGGAACCACCGCTATCCCGGCTGGTACCTGTGGGATCTCGGGTTCGCCCACTCCGTCGCCGGACGCTATCGTACGGCCGTCGACGGGCTGGAGGCGCGCAGCCCGCGGACGACCGGCACGAACGAGCTTCTGGCGCTCTCCTACGCAATGCCGGGCGAGGATACGCCGGCCGCCACGGCGCGTGACGCCGTGCTGGCCGCCGCCCCGGAAACGACGGTGGGTCACAGGGAGGCGGTGGAGCCCTTCCACCGCCGGGAGAATCTCGACCACTACCTCGACGCGATGCGCCTGGCGGGCTTTCCCGAGCAGTGACGGCACCGGGGAGGGGCGGACTCCGCGACGCATCTGGGGGATTCCAGTCCGGAGCCATCTCGCCTGAGGTGAAGGCCCAATGGCCAGGGCCGGGCGACGTGTCTGACCGAAGCTGCGCACGTCGCCGATGGCCGCGAGGGACGAGCGTCCGATCAGTCCGGAACGATGGTCCGGGCAACCCATCCTTCCCCCGTCACAGGACGATCCTGACCACAGCTGCGTGACGAGTTGCGCAGACGTGTAGGTCTCCGCCTGCATGGGAACTCGGAATGGTGCGGACGCCGGAGCGGCGCCCCCGTCAGGGAAGGTCCGCCGGCTGCGCGGTGGTTGCCGACGCTCGAGCACACCGATGCTGACCTATCGACAGGTGTTCCCAGTCGCCGGTGCGTGAGTCGGAAGCGACGGCCTCGCGGGAGGCTCGAGGCGCCCGGCGGCCGGCGCGCGTCCGTCAGGCCATCTCCCCGAGGAGGAACTCCGCCCGGGCGATCTGCTCCAGCGCGATCATCCTCTTGTGCTCGAGGCGGGCCTTCTTGTCGGGGTCGCTCGCCTTCGCGATCTCGGCGGAGAGCTCGGACTCCTTGGCCCTAAGTTTCCGCGCGACCTTCTCGACATGGTCCGGCTTGATCTTGCTCGCCTGACCCTTGTCCAGCCGTTCGTTGTAGCGGGCGACCTTCGCGGCGAGCTTCTTCAGACCCATCGGCCCGTCCTCCGATCCCTTGCTCCAGCCCTCATCCTAGCGCCCGATCGTGACAGTCGCGTGGCCCGCGCCGGCGCCCTCGCCTTCGGCCCTATCCTCGTCGATCTCCTCCTCGTCGAGCGACAGGAGCCGCTCGATCTCGGCCATCGGGGCCTCGCGCTCGATGAAGTAGCTGCGCGCGCCGGCCAGCAGGTCGCGCATCGCGTCATAGGCGTAGCCGGAATCGTTGAGAAAGGAGGTGGCGGCGACGGCGTCGATCTCGCCCCGGCGGATGAGATCGTCGATCCGGCGCGAGGTCGTCCGGGCGTCCTGCTGGACCTGGGCGCCCTCCTGGTCGAGCCACAGGGCGCTGCGCTCCTCCGGGTCCATGCGGGCGAGCTTGTCGATCTCGACCACGATGCGCGCGATCTCCGTGCGCAGCGCGTCGTAGAGCTCCGTCGTCGTGCCGCGGCGCGCCGTGGTGTAGCGAAGGACGTTCTTTCGGAGGTGCTTGACCGACTTCACCGCCTGCACGACGTTGCCCGCCACGTCGCGCAGATCGTAGATGCGCCCGGCCACGTCGGGCGGCACGCGCCGGTCGCCGGCATGCGTCGAGAAGTCGACGATCGCCGCGTAGAGCGTCTTGATCCGCT
This sequence comes from uncultured Jannaschia sp., assembly GCA_964637265.1. Classification (GTDB taxonomy): domain Bacteria; phylum Pseudomonadota; class Alphaproteobacteria; order Rhodobacterales; family Rhodobacteraceae; genus Jannaschia. The sequence continues at coordinate 50,397 of CAZWWR010000003.1, read as the reverse complement.
GTTCGTAGGCCTCGTCGATGTCGAGCTCGATCGGCGTGCGCGAGCGCCGGACCGCCCGGGACACGCTCCCTGCCCCGAAGATCTCGTGACGGTGCAGATTGAGGCCGTGAAGGATGAGTTCGACCGCGTTCTCGTAGAGATGGGCGACCTCCTTGCGCAGCGCGCTCTCCATCGTCTGCGGGAACGCGTCGACCGCATCGTTGAGGTACAGAGGCCGGCTCACGTCCGGCTCCGGCTCCTTTATGCGCCGGGTCAGGAAGGCGACGAGGCGGCCCATCAGGGGAAGCATCATCAGCACGCCGAGCGTGTTGAAGAGCGTGTGGAAGACGGCCAGCTTTAGGGCGTAGTCGTCCGGGGCGATGCCCACCGCCGCGCTGATCCAGTCCACCGCCTCGCGCAGCGGCGCGAGCAGCGCGATCGCCGCCGCCGCGGTGGCGGCGTTGAAGATCAGATGCGCGAGGGCGAGGCGCTTGCCCTGGTAGTTGGCGCCGATCGCGCCGATGATCGCGGTGATGGTGGTTCCGATGTTGGCTCCGATGGCCAGCGCCAGCGCGTTGTCGTAGGTGATCTGCCCGCCCGCCAGCGCGGTGATGATGAGCACCATCGTCGCGTGGCTCGATTGCATGATCACGGTCGCGGCGGTGCCGAGCAGCGTATAGACGACGAGCCCCAGGACGCCCGAGAGCGCGAAACGCTGCAGGTCGATCTGATCCTCGAAGGCGTCGAAGCCCACCTTCATGTGGTGGATGCCGAGGAACAGGAAGCCCAGCCCGGCGAGCGCGAAGCCCGCCCCCCGCAGCGCCTTGCGCTTCTGGAACACCAGGAGGATGCTCAGCGCGATCATCGGCATCGCGTACCGTGCGATGTCGACCTTGAGTCCGAGGCCCGCCACGAGCCAGGCGCCCGTCGTGGTGCCGATGTTCGCCCCGAAGATGATCCCCACCCCACCGACGAGCGAGATCAGGCCCGCGCTGAGGAAGGAAATGGTGATAATCGAGACGAGCGAGCTCGACTGCAGCAGCGTCGTCGAGACGATGCCGAAGAGGAGCGCCCGGGGCGTGGACCGCGTGGCGCTCGCCAGGGTCCGCTCCAGCAGGCCGCCGCCGAACAGCTTGAAGCCGTCCTCCAGCATCAGCATCCCGAAGAGGAAGATCGCCACGCCGGCGGCGATCTCCTGAAGGTCGGGGCTGAACCAGAACGCGACAACGAGGAGCGCGATCGCGACCGGAAGGAAGACCCGGCTCATGCCCGTCCGACCCTCGTGCCGTCCGGCCTCATGGCAGGAGCATGCCCCGGAGCACGAAGTAGAACATCGCCGCGAGGACGGCCGCGACGGGCAGGGTGATGACCCAGGCGGAGGCGATCTTGAGCAGCGAGCGGCGGCTCACGAGCTGACGCTTGAGCGCCGCGCGCAACTCCTTGCGCTGCGCCGCGGGGATCACCGCCTCGGGGCCCATCGCCTTGAGCTCGGCGAGGATCCGGCGCTTCTCCTCGGGCGGCGCGTTGCGGAACTCCCAGAGGACGCGCTCGACCTCTGCGAAGTCGGGCTCGCCGCGGTGCTGCGCCAGAACGTCCTCGGCGACCTTGCCGAGCCTCTGCTCGAGCCATTCGCGCAGGAAGCCCACCCCAAACACCGCGCCGAGCGCCACATGGGTCGAGCTGATCGGCAGCCCGAGCTGGCTGGCGACGATCACCGTGATCGCCGCCGAGAGAGCGATGCAGAAGGCGCGCGCCCGGTCGAGCTCGGTGATCTCCGAGCCCACGGTGCGGATCAGCTTGGGCCCGAAGAGCGCAAGACCCACGGAGATGCCCAAGGCGCCGATGACCATGATCCAGAGCGGGATGGCGACCTGGCCGCCGCCCTCCCCCTCGAGCAGCACGTCCACGACACCGGCGAGCGGGCCGACCGCGTTGGCCACGTCGTTGGCCCCGTGGGCGAAGCTCAGGAGCGCCGCGCCGCAGATCAGGGGGATGGTGAAGAGCCGGTTCACCCCGTCGCGATCCTCCGTGAGCCGGGCGCGCGCGCGCCGGATCAGCGGCCGGACCACGAAGAACACCGCCACCCCGGCGACGGCGCCCAGCAGCATCGCCACCGGGAAGGGGATGGAGACGATCTTCTTGATGCCCTTGATCGCGATGTAGGTCGTGAACGCCCAGGCCATCAGCGCGATCATGACCGGCACCACCGCCTGCGCCCGTTCGAGCGGCCTGCGGTGGAAGAACACGAGATGCTCCATCGCGTAGAGCAGCCCGGCGGCGATCAGTCCGCCGGTCACGGGGGAGATCACCCAGGCCATGGCGATGTTCGTGACCGACTCCCAGTTGACGATGTCCCAGCCGGCCGCGGCGATGCTGGCCCCCATGACGCCGCCGACGATGGAATGCGTGGTCGAGACCGGCGCGCCGAGCCATGTCGCGAGGTTGAGCCAGACCGCCGCGCCGCCGAGGGCGCCCATCATCACCCAGACGTACTGATCCGAGCTGCCGAGGTCGGCCGGATCGACGATGCCGTTCTTGACTGTCTAAACGACGTTGCCGCCCGCGATGATCGCGCCCGCCGCCTCGAAGATGGCCGCGATGGCGATCGCGCCGGAGAGCGACAGCGCGAGCGACCCGACGGCCGGACCCACGTTGTTGGCCACGTCGTTCGCGCCGATGTTCATCGCCATGTAGGCGCCGACCACGGCGGCGGCGATCAGCAGGTAGGCCTGCTCGACTTCGCCATACCGGGCGCCGGTGAAGATCATCACGGCCACGATGAAGAGCACGGCGCTCCCCAGCCGGCCGAGCTCGGGCCGGCTCAGCGCGGTGGCGCGCTCGATCTTGACGTACTCCTTCAGCAGCATCGCTGCGCCCCCCCTTGCCGCCGAACCGGTCGGCTCGGGGGCACCGTGGCTTCATGTCACTTTTGTGACATTGACGCACGGCAATGACTCGAAAAGAGTTTCTTGGGCCCTCCTTCTCGGGCGCAGCCACCGAGCACCCCGGGGAGGCTCAGTCAGATACCGTAACCGTCCGGACCCCCGCCCGCGGCGCCGTAGCGCTCAGGTCCGCGCCGTCCGGCCGAACGAGGCCGGCACGCCGCCGAGGGCCAGCGCCTCCCACCGCGACTCGAACCGGTCCCACTCCGCCTCCTCTGGGCGGTCCGTATGGCTGACCGGGAACTCCATCACCTCGACCGGTCCGGCCAGGGAGTCGGCGATCGGATAGACGGTCTCGGGCGGTACGACCGGATCGTGCAGACCGATGCCCACGAGCGCGGGGCACCCGATCAGTCCGGCGAAGTGGACCGTGTCGAAGTAGCCCAGTACCAGCATCACGTCGTCGGTCTGGTCGGGATGGGCGTCGAGGAAGGCGTTGATCTCCTGCCCGGACCCGTCCTTGACGAAGAAGCGGCGCCCCTCGGCCCAGCCGAAGGTCGGCACGCCCACCGCCAGCAGGTCGGCCAGCCCCGCCGCGCCCTCGGCCATCAGCGCGAGGCCGCCGCCGAAGCTGCGGCCGTAGAGGACGGTGCGCGGCGCCCTGGGGCGCAGCGCCCGGCCGATCCGTGCCGCGCGCAGGTAGTCGCAGGCGGCACCCCTCAGGACCGACGTCTCCGGCGAGCCGATCCCCGTCAGTACGTACCCCCCATCGGACCGGTCCGGCAGCGCGTCCCGTGACCGGCCGAAGCCGCGGATGTCGACGCCGAGCACGTCGAGGCCCGCCCGCGCCCATCCCCACTGGATCTCGCAGCGCGAGCCGTATCCGTGGGCATGGACGACCAGCGGCCGCGACCCGCCGGCGCCGCGCAACATGTAGCCATGCACCCGGACCCCCCCGAGCGAGCGGAACGAGAGCGGCCGCGCCTCCGCACCTCCCTCCCCGGCGTGCCCGTGCGGGCCAAGCCGGACATCCGCCTCCACGCCGTCGAGCTCCCGGAGGGTCTTCCGCCAGAAGTCCTCGAAACCGGTGGGGCGACGCGCGGCTGGCCGGAACCCCTTGATCATGTTAGGCTCGCTTATGGACTAAGGCTTCTTGCGGCGGCATGGAGGACGACGGACGATCGTGGTTCCGGCTTCCGACATCAAGGGGCTAGGGCCGTTCTCCCGCCTTCCCACGGACGTGGTCGAGGTGCTGGCGGCAGAGGCGGTCGAGCGGGTACTGGAGGCCGGTGCCCTCGTCGTCCGGCAGCATGACCTAGCGGAGACGATCTTCGTGCTGCGTTCCGGACGGGTCGAGTTCCTCATCGCGGTCGAGGGGACGGGCGACCTTCTTGTCGGCGCCACGGCCGAGGCGGGCGCCCTGATCGGCTGGTCGGTGGTCCGCGAGCCGCATCGCTACACCTCCACGGTCCGGTGCTCCGGGCCATGCCGCCTCCTGGCGGTGCCGCGGGCCGCACTGGAGCGCGCGATGAGCCGTGATCCGCGCGTCGCCGTCGCGATCCTGGGCGAGATCGCCGCGGCGTTGGCCTGCCGCCTGGACGATGCGCGCGACGCGCTCGGGCGGCGCCGTCCGGGCGGGGTGGATGATGACGGAGCGCAGCATGCGTGACGATGCCGACGCCGATCTCGCCCTGTTGAGGCGCTCTCCCACGCTCGGCCCGATCGCGGCCGACGATCTGGCGTTCCTCGCCGGACGGGCGGAGGTCAGGACGTGCGGGGCGGGCGAGACGGTGTTCGATCAGGGCGAGGCGGCCGAGGCCTGCTTCGTGATCCGCTCGGGCGCCGTGTCGATGTCGTTCACCCCCGAGGTGGCGGGCGAGGCGCCGGGGGCGACTGACGCGGTCTCGCTGCGCCGCTACGACGATCCCGGGCGGCTGCTGGGATGGTCCGCGCTGGTCGCGCCGCACCGCTACCGGGCGCGGGTCACGGCCGAGCGGCCGACGTCGCTCATGGTGCTGCCGCGCACGCTTGTCGAGGAGCGGATGCGCATGAGCCCCGAGTTCGGCCCGGCCCTGCTCCGGCGGGTGATCTCCGTCCTGGGCCACCGCCTGCGGGAGACGCGCATCCACATGGTCGCCCGGCGCTACGACGAGGAGGTCACGGCGATCCGGACGCTCATCGATCAGAGCGCGGAGCGGCTCCACGTCGACTCGCCGCTCCACAAGATCCCCTTCTACCTGGAGCATCGCCTGACGGTTGAGGACGCCTTCCGCACGCTCGAGCTTCTGCGCGCGGGAGGGGACCGGCACGAGCGCGACCTCGCGGGTCTCGCGCTCGACATACTCGGGCAGGTGCGCAGGGAGCTGACGCTCTACCGCGATCTCCAGCACGTCTACGAGACCGTCGGCAATGCCGCGCCCGGAACCCCCCCTGAGGAGATCCGCCGGCGCTGCTGCACGGAGTTCGCGGACCTCTTCGGCAAGCTCGACTACGTGATCCGGGGCGAGGAGAACCTCCCGCGCGAGCCGGGCCATGTCTTCATCATGAACCACCTCTGCAACCACCCCGACGACACCCTGCCCAACCATTTCCAGCTGACGCTGGACACGCATTTCGTCTCCTCGATGCTGCTGCTGGAGGCCTACGGGGAAGCCCCGATCCGCGTCATCCGCCGCTCGGGGCCGGACGAGTTCGGCCATCAGATGTACTACGACCGGCTCGGCTACATCTACGTGGACGCGCATCACGTCGACGGGCCGCCGGAAGAGGTCCGCGCCGCCCGGCATCGGGACCGCCAGGCGTTCCTCGACACCGCGCGCGACCACCTCCGCGCCGGCCGCAACATCGTCATCTGCCCCGAGGGCACGAGCGTGCCCACGCGGGACTCGCCGGTGGCCTTCAAGGCGGGCGCCTTCCGCATCGCGTGGGGCGTGGAGCCGGAGCCGCTCATCGTCCCGGTCGCCGTCGCCAACTTCGATCGGAGGGTCGCCCGCACCCGGCTCGTCGCCTGCGTCCACGGGCCGATCCGACTCTCGGCCTCGGTGCCGCGCGAGGCCGACGACACAGCGCTGTTCGCCTTCATCGACGAATGCCAGCGGAGCCATCGCCAATACGTCCGAGACGCCGTGGCCCTGGCAGGCGAGCATGAGCCCTCGTGATCGGGACGGGCCGGACTTCATTCCGTTCCATGCAAGATGACCCAGGCTCGGGTCTCTCAGCCGGGGCATGACGGAGCCTGCGATTGCGATGGCGGAGAAGCAGGTTTCCGGGCATCGGCCATATCGGATGTCGACGCGGCGCCGGTCTTTGGGCCATCCGGCTATCGTCCCGATACGGCTGCGGCACAGGTCATGGCGTTCGTCGTGGCCGACTTGGCCCTTCTGGATCGGCGCGGCGGGATGCAGGGGCGGATGTGCTGCCAACGAGCCCATCGCGGAACCAGTCGGCGTCGCAGGCCCCGGTCGCCATCGGACTTCATAGAGTACTACCGCCTCTCCGATACGCGCCGCGGAAGCGGAGTTGCCAGTCGGCAACTCGTGGAAGCGCCGCCGCCCGTTGAACGTCGGCGCCGCTCGCCTCCGCATCTGGCTTCGGCCAACGCTGCGGCGGCCGTGAGAGCGCGCTTCGTCCGGGAGGTTCCATGACAGGCAGGCGTTCCATCGTCATCGTCGCGAACGACTCGTGGTACGCAGTGAACTTCCGGTCGAGCCTCATCGCGAAGCTGGTCCAGCGTGGATGGTCGGTCGTCGTTCTGACGCCCGACCGTGAGCACTCCGACGCGCTCGAAGCGTTGGGCGCGCGGTCCGAGGCGGTGGACTTTGCGCCGCGCAGCCGTGCGCCGGGCCGCGTGGCGGGCAACGTCCGGGCGCTGCGGTTCGCTCTGCGCCGCCTGCGCCCGGCCGCGGCGCTCACCTTCAACCCGATGCCCAACCTTGCCGTATCCTTGGCGAAGACGGCGACGGGCGTGCCGCAGGTCGCCACCGTGTCGGGCTTCGGCACGATGAGGGCACGCGCGGCGGGGGCCGTGCTGCGCGCGACGCTGCGTCTGCCCGACGCCGTGCTGTGCCAGAACGCCGAGGATTTCGCCGCCGTGCGCAAGCTTAGAGGGCCGCGCCGGCCCACCCGGCGGGTCGCGGGCTCGGGCGTGGATGCCAGCGCCTATGCCGACACGCCGCGGGACTACGCGACGCTGCGCGTCCTCTATGCAGGCCGGTTCCTGCGCGCGAAGGGCGTGATCGACTACGTCGAGGCCGCCGAGGCGGTGCTGCGCGAGGGGTTGCCGGACATCCGCTTCGCGCTGTGCGGCCTGCCGGTGGCGGGAGAGGGCGGGCTGTCGGAAGCGGAGATGGCCGCCCGGCTGGAAGGCACGGGCATCGCGTTCGAGGGGTACGTCGCCGACATGCCGGCACGGCTGGCAGCGGCGGACATCGTGACGCTGCCGTCGCGCTATGGCGAAGGCATCCCCCGCAGCCTCATCGAGGCGGCGGCGGCGGGATGCATCACCGTCGCCTACGACAACGACGGCGTCCGGGAGATCGTCCGGGACGGAGAGACGGGAATCCTCTTGCGCGAAGCCGGTCCGGACGCCCTCGTCCGTGCGTTCGGGCGCTTGCGCGCCATGTCACCCGAACGTTTGGCGGCGATGGCCGAGGCGGGGCGGCGGCTGGCCGCTTCCAAGTTCTCGGTTGAACAGGTGGATGCGGCATACCTGGAGGAGGTCGCGCGGCTCACGCACGCCGGGCCCTCGCGGCGCGGAGCATGACGACCGGGTACTTGATGGCCCAGAACGCGACGTATTGCGCAAGTTCGGCCCGCGACAGCACCCCGTCGCGGCGCAGGCGCCGGGCGTTGCGCAGGCCCGCGGCCTTCATGGCCACCACGTCGGCACCCGCGCCCGATACGAAATAGGGCCGCAGGGCTGCGCAGAGCGGTTGATCTAGGAACCCCGCCGCCGCACCGCGGTGCAGCATCAGCAGGAGCGCCGCGTGGTCCTCCGAGCGCCTGCCTCCGTATGCGAAGACCTCCCGGCAGAACTCGCGGCGCACCATCAGCGACGAGGTGGGGATGGGGTTGCGGCGGAGGAAGGCGCTCCGGCCCAGCGGGCGGGGCGGGACCGGATCGGGCAGGGCTGCGGCGAACGGCTCCCCGTCGGTCGCCACGGCCTTGCGATGGCCCAGCAGGTCGAAGGGCCCCCGCGCCATCGCGGCCAGCCCCCATTCCAGCTTGCGCGGATGCCATAGGTCGTCCGTGTCGAGAAAGGCCAGCACCGCGCCCGTCGCCGCGTCGATCCCGGCCTGCCTTGCGATCCCGGGGCCGCCGTTCTCCCTGAGCCGGATCAGCGTCGCCCCGCGCTCATCCGCGGCGGCGGCCATCGGGGCCGCGTCAGGCGAGGCGTCATCGATCACGATCACCTCGTCCGGCGGGCGCGTCTGTGCCGCGACGGAGGCCAAGGCCCGCCGCACCTCGCCCGGGTTGGCGTAGGCCGGCAGGATCGCGGTCACGGTGGTCATCGAACGGCTCCGACCACGGCCTCGCGCCACTCGCCGAGCGCCGCCTGGGCCCGACCGGCCAATGCGGCACGCGTGGCCGCGTCCGCCCCGTCCAGAGCGCCCATCGTGCCGAAGCCTGCGGCGTCCGCCAGCTTGGCCAAGGCACGACCCATGGACGTGGCGGGAGCGGGCAAAGGCGCGAGGAACCGGTCGCACTTCGCATGATGGCGCGACAGCAGCGCCGGACGGCCCGCGGCATGCGCCACGATCGCACCGTGGAGGCGGTCGGAGATCACCGCGGCGCTCCGGGCGAGGTGCCCTCGCGTTTCCGCTACCCCTCCGTGGATCGCAACGGACGCCTCGACGTCACGCGCTGCCAGCGCCGCGCGCAGTGTGTCCGCGACGCGCCGGTCCCCCTCGTGTCCGCGCTGGAGGACCAGAATGCGCGGCGCGAGGCCTTCCTCCCCGAGGAAGGGGATCAGGGCACCGTCGCACCACGCCGTCAGGCGGACGGGGTCGGCGGCCAAGTGGCCGATCGCCCCCACTTCGGCGGGGACGATCGTCGCGACCGGGTCGGGCGGCGCGGGGTCCGCTCCCTCGGCATGCCCTGCAGCGTAGGCGAGGTCGGGCATGAAGCGGGTGGGACGGTCGCCGCGGAGGGCGGCGGCCTCGGCCACTTCCTCGGCGCTGCGCAGGGCGAGCCAGTCGAAGCGGCGCAGCAGCGCGTCGCGCGCCGGGCCGGGCGGGTCCTTCAGGCCGAGGCCGACGCCGAAGAAGGGCGTGCCGCGCGTGGCGGCGCGCATCTGCCCCGCGCGCAGACTGCGGGGCCGCGGCGCGCCGAGGACCGATCCGCCGCCCAGCGTTATCGTGCGCGCCCGCGCGAGGAGCACGGCGTTGGCGATGCGGCGGGGCAGGGCGCCCAAGGGTGAGGAATCGTCGCCTCGAAGAACGGTACGGGGCCGCGCGATCTCGTCCTGTCCCAGTGCGTCCAGCAGCACGGAGCGGAACAGGTCGTCGCCGAAATTGCCGTGCCCGTAATACCCGAAGATGGCGTCGACCCTCATGCGGGCCGGTACCGGAGCAACGTCAGGGCCAGTCCGAACGCGATCGTCAGATCGCCCGCGATCCACGCCGCGAGCGCGCCTCCGACGCCCACGGCGGGAGCCAAGGCGACGAGAAGGACCACGTTGACTGTCAGCCCGGCCGCGATGGCCGCCGTGCGCTGCCAGCGCAGGCCTGCCCGGGTGGTGGCGGAGGCCATCGGTAGCGATAGACTGCGCCCCAACACTACTGCCGCGACCCAGGGCGCGAGGCTTCGCGCCTCGTCGTAGCGGTCTCCATAGAGCAGCTCCAGGGCCGGGCCCTGCACCAGGAGCCATATCCCCGCGATCACGGCCGCGCCCAGCGTGGTCCACGCGGTCTGACGGAGCAGGAGCGCACGCCCCTTCTCGCCCCGCTCGTGCCAACGCGTCAGGCCGAGGCGCTGGTTCAGCACCGTGGGCAGGAGGAGCATGGCCGTGGCCGCGATCTGGAGGACGGCGAGGTTGCCCGCCGCAGCGGCTCCCGCCAGCGCTCCCAAGACCACGAGGCCCAGCCGCGCATGCCCGAGGAACAGCAGCCCCGAAAGGGCGAAGGGCGCGCCCTCGGCAGCCAGGCGCCGGAGGGGCGGTCCGTCGTCGCCGGCACCGGACGCGATACCACGCGCGAGCAGGACCGCGAGCGGCAGGGCGGCGGCGAGGAGGAGCGTGAGGGCCGTGATCGGCCCCGCCTCGGCAAGGCCTGCCGCCGCGAGGGCCGTCAGGACGAGGGCCACGACCGTGCGCGCAGCCTGCGGCATCGGCACCCACAGGGCGATGCGCGCAGGACGCCGCCGGGCCTGGGCGAGGGCCGCGCGGATCTCGCACACGGCGATCAGTCCGCCCCAAACGGTCGCGCCCAGGACCCAGAGCGCCGGAACGGGGCCGCCGACGACGAGCGCGGCTAGGGCGAGCGCCCCGCCCACGGCCACGGCGATGGTGGCGGCGGCGTGGTAGCGCGCGCCGATCGCTTCCGCTCGACCCGGCTCGGGGACCACGTGCGACAGGATGACGTTCTGACCGCCGAGGATGGCGATCGGCACGACCGCTGCCCCACAGGCGAAAACGGCGGCGAGTATCCCGAACGCTGCTTCGTCCATCGCGCGAGACAGAAGGAGCATCGCCCCGAACGAGAGGAGCGCCGACGCGCCTGAGCCGGCCAGTACCAGGAGCGAGGCGGACGGGAAGTGCGCGGATCGGGAGGAGGCCCGGGTCATTCCGTCGGCCGCCGTCTCGGTCATGGGGCCGGGCCCAGAAGGAACTCCCCGACCGAGCCGAAGGCGAGGAGGTTCGCACCGGTCACGGCCGTCATGCCGATGGCTGCTCCCGCCGCCTGCAGCCCCGTTCCCAATGGTGCGAGGAGGGCTGCCGCGATGGCGGGGGCGAGCGCGAGGGGCGCGTAGGCCCAGCGATAGGAGAAGGGCAGGCCCGCGAGCAGGAAGAAGAGAAGCGCCGTGGACAGGAACGCCGCCCCGATCGCGATGCGCGCCCGCTCCCGCCCGTCGTCGATGCGAGGCAGCAGGCCCGAAAGCGCGACGAGCGCTCCGACCATGGCCACGAGCGCGATCAGCTGGGTGGGCGTCTCGGGCGCCCGCGCCTCGAGGAAGGCGATCTGGTGGGGCGGCAGAGGGAGGCGCGCGATGACGGCGCCCACGACGGGTTGGAGGGCACCCGAGAGCGCAACCGCGAGCCCCATGATCCATGCCGCCCAGAGAAGGCGCGCGATTCGCCCGCGCGAGAGCGCGATGGCCAGGGCGGCGGCGGGCACGACGACCAGTGCGCTCGAATGCAGCAGCGCCGCCCCGAGGGTCAGCAGCGCCGTCCGTCCTCGCCGCCCGTCGATCCATGCGAGCAGCGCGGCCAGAAGAAGCGTGGTGGCCAGCCCGGAGCGCAGCACGTTCACCGAAAGATCCACGAGCACGTACCAGATCGGCGCCTGTGCCGCGGCGAAGACCGCGCAGATGCGCGAACGTGTCATGCGCAGGGCCAAGCCGTGCAGCGCCGCCGCAGCGCCCGCGAGGGTTGCGGCGGAAAGGGTCAGAACGGCGGCCTCAGCCCCCATCATCCGCCCCAGGCACCAGGCGAGGATCACGAAGCCGCTCTCGAAGCGGGACCACTCCAAAGCTTCGGACAGCGGCATCCGCACCATCTCGGCCAGCCAAGCGGCATAGCGTGGAAGGTCGGTCCCGACATCCATGCCGCGAGTGGCCACCAGCCACCCGATGCCCACCAGCGCGAGCGCCGCCGTCGCCAGGCGCGGGCCGGGGTTCCGGGCGCCCGCGGTGGGCAGGGCGGCCAGAAGCCCCGCCGCGCCGATGGCGGCCGTCGCGAGTGCGGTGGCGGGGGTCATGACAGGGTGGCCTCGATCGCGCCGTCTCGGGGGGTTGAGCTCCAATCAGGGGCAAACAGTGTCACCGGCGTCCGGCAGGATCCAGCGGGAAGGGGCGTACCCGCGTCCGCTACCCCGTTGGCGTTAGCGAATCGTTGACCCTCCGTCCCAGAGGCTGATGCGGGACCGCTACGAAGGCGTCCGCGTCGTCGCGCCGTACCGGGCTCGCCCTGTCCCGCCGGGGCCCATGATGCTTTAGGCGGTTCATGAGGAGGAGCATGACGACCGTGACCCGTCTCGATTCGCAGTCCGTCTCGCGTCCCGCCGCGCGCTCGATCCGTATCGCTGACACGGGCGGGGCCGGTCTGGCCGTGGATCCCGAACGCATCCTCCGCACCCTGTGGGAGCGGCGGTGGATGGTCCTCGCGGGGACGGCGCTCGCGGTGGGGCTGGCGGTGCTCTGGCTCGTCCGCTTCGCGGACCCCGTCTATACCGCCACCGCGAGTCTCGCGCTCGATGCCCGGGAGGACACGATCGTGGACTTCCAGAGCGTCGTGTCGGGGCTGCCCGGTGATGCCTCCACGGTGAACACGGAGCTCGAGGTGCTGCGGTCGCGCGGGCTGGCGGAGAAGCTTGTGACGCGGCTGGACCTCATGTCGGATCCCGAGTTCAACGCGGCGCTGCGCCCCGAGAGGAGTGGGTATGGGGCTGTGCCTGCGCGTGTCCTGGGGGCGGTGTCGGCGATGCTGTCCCCCGGCGCTGAGCGGATGGAGACACCGGAGGTCCGGCATGCGGCCACCGTGAACGCCGTGCGGGCCGCGTTCGCCATCTCGAACCAGCGTGGCAGCATGGTGTTCCGCGTCACCGCGCGGAGCGGCGATCCGGCCAAGGCGGCGCGGTTGGCAAACGCCCTGGCCGACCTCTACGTCCTGGAACAGGTCGCTGTGAAGGCCCGGGCGACTGAGGCCGCGACGGACTGGCTCAGCGCGCGCGTGCCCGAACTACGTGCCGAGTTCGACGCCGCGCAGGCCGCACTGCGCGATTTCACCGCGACCGAGACCCTGACCACGCCCGAGGAACTGGCGCTGCTCAACGGGCAGATCGGATACCTGCGGGGACGTATCGACGCGGGCGAGGAAGGTGCCGATTCGCTGCGGCGCTCGCTCCTCGATCTGGAGGCGGAGATCGCACGCAAGGCGGAGGGGTTGGTCGCGCTGGAGGCGCTTCAGGCCGAGGTGGAGCAGACCCGGTCGATGTTTGACTACTTCCAGACCCGGCTGCGCGAAACGGCGGTCCAGCAGGGTATCCAGAGAGCGGACAGCCGAGTGATCTCGGCGGCCGTGGTGCCCACCCGTCCGACATGGCCGGACCCCTTGCTGGTCCTCGCGTCGGCGGCTGCGGTCGGCTTCGTGCTGAGTGCGAGCGCCGCCCTAGCGCTGGAGGCGGCACGCGACGGCTTCCGCAACGCCGACGAACTCGAGGACGCGACGGGAGTGACCGTGCTCGGCGAGCTGCCGCGGGCGGGGCGCGGGACAAGGAAGCGACTGTTGCGGCGTACGGCGCAGAATGCCGATTCGCCGTATTCGGAAGCGGTGCGAGCCCTTCGGACGGCACTGGCCGCGCTGCCGGGCCGGCCGGGCGCATCGGGACGCGGCCCGCAGGTTCTGATGGTGACATCCTCGCTGCCGGGCGAGGGCAAGAGCCTTCTGGCCGTCAGCCTCGCACGCAGCGTGGCGGAGCAGGGCCGGTCCGTGCTGCTGGTGGAGTGCGACTTGCGCCTCCCGGTGCTTGGAGCGGACCTCGGACTTTATGATGGGGGCGCCGCCGGAAGAGGCCTCGTGTCCCTGCTCGAAGGGCAGAACGCTCCCGATTTCGCGACGGTGGCGCAGAGCAGCGACCTGATGCCGGGGGTCGACGTCGTCGCGGTGGAGAGGATCGCGCGCTCCAACCCAGCGAATCTCCTCTCCTCCGAGCGGTTCCGGGATGCGGTCGAGTTGGCGCGGACATCGTACGACGCGATCCTGCTCGACGCTCCGCCAGTGCTGCCGGTGACCGACAGCCGCGTGGTGGCGAACCTCGCCGATTCGGTGCTTTTCACGGTGTGGTGGGGGCGCACCCCGCGCTCGACCGTGGGCGAGGCGCTACGGCTTCTCGGCGCCTCGGGCCATGCGCCGGACGCCCTGGTCCTGACGCAGATCGACCGCCGCGCGATGCGGCAGCTCGGCTACGGCAGGTACGGAGGCTACGGGGCGGCGAAGCGATCGGGCTGAGCGGTCACGCGCAAGTCTCGCTCGCATCGCGCCCGATCATCGGCCCTCCGCACGCAGGATGACCCCCACGGTGCGCAGCACGATCGCGGTCTCCTGCGCGAAGCCCTGCCGGGCTATGTAGCGCATGTCGGCCTCGACCTTCCGCCGAGTGCCATCGAGGCCCTCGACGTAGCCGACCTCGATCTGCGCGAGCCCCGTGATCCCGGGGCTAACCGCGTAGCGCGCCGCATAGCCCCGTACGCGGGGCAGGTAGTGCGCCGCGTGCTCGAGACAGTCGGGCCGAGGGCCGATGACGCTCATGTCCCCTAAGAGGACGTTGAGCACCTGCGGCAGCTCGTCGATGCGCAGGCGGCGCATGACCGCCCCGAACGGAGTGATGCGTGCCACTTCCAATGCCGCCTCGGGCGCGCGGTCACGGGCGCGGTCGGGCGCGGCAGCGGTCATCGTGCGGAACTTCACCATCCGGAACGGGGTCTGGTCACGCCCCATGCGGTCCTGAACGAAGAAGACGGGACCCGGATTCCCGAGCGGGTTCAGCAAGGAGACGACGAACCAGGCCAGCAGGAAGATCGGGAGGAGCGCGATTGCGAAGGCGACGTCGAACAGCCTCTTCGCATACCTGAATGCCAAATCAGGAATGGGACTGCGAACCTGTCGCACCCGAACTTCGGTTTCCCAAGCGTCAATCTCTGCCATCTAAAAGCCTGCTCTCGAATGCGCCATTCCAAATGCGTTCCGAAGACGGTTAGACGGCAGACCCAATCCGATCAACCAATATTTGAGTTCCGGTTTCTCATGCGACCCAATGAGGCAGATTGTCTCGATTGACGCTGCGGAACAGCGCGAGCGCGCTCTTCCCCATAGAGTGCTTAGGCTCGGATCCCCATACGGCCCACTGTGTTTTACCACCTGTGATCGAGCATTCCGCAGTGCGCAGTGGTCGACGCTCCCAAACCGGAGTGACCGCGATAATCCCCCTAAACATCTGACCAGAAAACATAAAAGAACCCCGTTGAGAGGTTGGAGCAATCATGCAAAGCCAAGTTTGTCTGACGTTCCGCAGAGAGCCATTATTGGCCAAGAAAGCGCGTAACACACTGATCTATCTTCAAAAATATACTTCCAAACTGAAAGAATTTACTAATAGAAAGTTAACAGGGGGATTTTCTATGTTGTCAACTGAAACTTCACTTGCATAAGGTCGCCCCAGCCTCGTCTGTCCCGACCGGCGAGAAACCAAGAGATGGGCCTACCAGAAAGTCTAGGTGGCCGCCGCGTGTGGCGAAATGGGTCGGCGCACGGGTCGTTTATTACTGGCGCTCGCGCCGGGATGAAAAATTAACCGTGGTTCGGTCACGCCATCCGCTGGAACCCACCGGGTTCAAAAGTCGTGCCCGGATTTCCGAAGAGGGAATTAGCAATGCCGGTCACGAACGATTTCCATGCCAGCGAACTCGACCTCAACGGAAAGCTGGGCATCCAGCAGCCGACGGCCCTGGTCTGGGGGGCCGATGGCCGCCTCTACGTGACCGAGGTCAGCGGGGACGTGCACGCGCTGACCGTGGAGTTCGGCGACCCGGACCCCAACGACGCCGATCCGGCAGCCAAGTTCCACGTCGCCGCGGCCGAGACGATCAACCTCGTGAAGGCGATCCCGAACAACAACGACGACGGCACCGATTCCAACCAAAGCGCACGGCAGGTCACTGGGATCGACGTGACGGCGCAGTACGATGCCAACGGCGAGATGGTCATGCTGGGCGGGAAGCCGGCCGTGGTCGCCTACGTGTCCTCCTCCGACAGCCGGATCGGCGCGGGCACGAGCGGCGCCGACAAGGGACTCGACACCAACTCGGGCGTCATCACCAAGCTCGTGCAGACGGCAAGCGGCTGGGAGGCGATCGACCTCGTGCGCGGTCTCCCGCGGTCCGAGGAGAACCACGCGACCAACGGGCTCGAGGTCATCCAGACCTTCGACTCGGAAGGGAAGCTCGTATCCGAGCGCATGATCGTCGCCTCCGGCGGAAACGCGAACACCGGCGCTCCGTCGAACAACTTCGCCGGTCAGCAGGAGCAGCCCCTGTCGGGCGCGATCCTCGAGATCGACCTGACCGAGCTCTCGAACATGGGCGTGCTCACCGACGCCGAGTCGGGTCGGTCGTATGTCTATGACATCCCCACCCTTAACGATCCGACGCGTCCGGACGGCCCCGACGGAGAGGACGCGGGAACGGATCCGTTCGGCGGCAACGACGGGCTCAACAGCGCGAAGCTCCTCGCCGATGGCCCGGTGCAGGTCTACTCGGCCGGCTACCGCAACCCCTACGACGTCGAGGTCACGGACGACGGACGGGTCTTCACCTACGACAACGGCGCCAACAACAACTGGGGCGGGCGCCCCGCGGGCGAGGATACCGACAGTAACTCGACCAACGCGGAGGACCCGAACGGCCCGAACAATGGCCTGCCGCCCGGTTTCGTGGCGACCAACCTCTTCGTTGAGGACAACAACGAGCCGTCGGGCAACTTCAATCCGCAGAACTGGGACCAGCTGCACGAGGCGACCCGGTCGGACGATCTGGCCGGGCGCACGCTGTCCGCTGGGCTGGAGGGGGCGGCGACGTACCTCTTCGACCATCCCGACCACGCCGCTCCGCTGACGCTGGTCTATGGCGGTCATCCGAACCCGACGCGGGCCGAGGGCGCACGCGCGGGCCTTCTCTATTCGCCCGAGGGCGGGGTGGAAGACGCCCTGCTGATGGTATCGAACGTCGACAAGGGCAACGGCAGCAGCGACTTCCTCGAGGTCGTCGCGTGGCTGAAGTCCATCGGCTATGACGACGCCTTCATCAACGCCACCGTGGTCGCCCTCGACCCGGGCAAGACCTACTCGGACACCTTCGCCGCGGGCTTCGGCGGCGGCGGCGAGAGCGGACGGCCCAGCACGGCGGGCGTCTTCTCCCTCGTGGAGGCGGCGAACGGGCCGATCGGGCTTCCGGCCGACATCGACAGCATCGTGGGCGCCCTCAACCCGATCGAGGGCAACTACCTCGAGGGCGGGTACACCGACGGCGCCCTGGACACCGGCAAGGGATCGGTCAACGGCCTGACGGAATACACGTCGACCATCTTCGACGACTCTGGGCAGGCGACGATGAAGGGCGCGCTGATCGCGGCGAGCCTGAACAACGGCTCCTACTTCATCATGGGGCGCGACGCGAACGGCGTGCTTCAGACCACGGAGCTCTCGGACGGCCGGACGATCGCGGACGATCGCACCACGCTCTCCTCGGGCGGCGCTCCCCTGGGTCTCGCGTCCATCGGCGACGACATCACGCCGTGGGGCAACGACGCGGCGTTCCGCGGGACCGTGTGGGCGGCCATCTACAAGCAGAACGGCCCGATCATCGAGGTGTTCCAGCCGGGCAACCCCGATACCAACCAGCTCGCCCCCGTCTATGCCGGGCAGGAGCCCAACGACCCGACCGACAACGACCTCGACGGGGTGGATCACTTCAACGACCCGTTCGACTACGACGACGACAACGGTCACGCCGTGGGCGTCGGCGAGAAGGTCCTGATCACCTTCAGCCAGGTGGATCAGGGGCTCGGTCAGGACTTCACGGGCACTGTGGGCGACACGGGCCTGTCGGGCGCGATGATCGACGGCGTCACGCCCAACCGTGACGCCAAGACCGCCGAGGACGGCATCAATGACCCCGCGCTGCAGGAAGACGGCCTGTTCGACAACGGCGGTAACATCATCCCCGGCGGCAACGCTCCCATCTTCCAGATCAAGGAGGTGAAGGACGGGACGGCCCTCGGCGCGGCGAACAGCCTGCGCGACGGGCTTCAGACGGGCGTGCGCGTGGACGGCGACGTGGAGCGGCTGACCGCGGAGGCCCTGTTCACCAACTGGTATGCCGACCAGCCCGGCGACGGGCGCGTCACGGGCGTGTCCTTTGGCGACGGCACGCAGTCCAACTTCGTGCGCTTCGTATGGGGCGACGTGGGATCCGGCCAGAACGGCGGGTTCGGGCTCCAGCTCGTTCAGGAGCTGAACGACGTGACGACGGTGCTCGCGACAATCGGCGAGCCCGCGCTCTACGCGGCGCTGACCGACGGTTCGCAGTTCTCGTCCCAGAAGATCATCACGCTGCGTCTCGAGATCTCCGACATCGGCGGGGACTACGCCCTCCGAGCGCTCTACAGCCTGGATGGCGGCGCGTTCGAGGCTGTTCCCGGCAGCTTCGCGCTGCCCGCTGGCACGGTGCTGCGCGACGTCCTCGACGGTACGCACACCATCTCCGACGGCGACACGACGCTGCCGTCAGGCGCGGCCTTCGGGATCCTCGCGGAGAAGCCCGACGGGGTGCAGTTCGACAACGTCGACATCCCGCAGATCGAGATCCGCGCCTTCGGCAACGAGATCGTCGTCTCGAACCCGGGGGACGTGGCCTCCGCGTCCGGCACGAGCGGCACCGACACGGTGGTGTACACCGGCGCATCCAGCGGCGCGCAGCAGGATCTGGGCGCGCTTCAGGCCGGCGTGGAGAATTTCGACGGCTCGGGATCGTCGGCGGACTTCGCGATCGCGGGCAACGCGTCTGACAACGTCATCCGCGTCGGCTCCGGCGCGAACACCGTGGCGACGGGCGGCGGCGCGGACGTGGTGACCGGTACGCTGTCCGACCTCGACGGCGACACGGTGACGGACTTCACCGAGGACGACACGCTCGTCATCGAGGACCTGTCCACAGCCGACATCAGCGGGCTGTCCTTCCAGGACGGCTCGGCGATCGTCACCATCAACGGGTCGACCCTCACCCTCGACGGTCCCGCCTTCGAGGAGTTCGATGCCGCGAACGGCGCGGCCTATCTCGAGTTCGAGGACACGGTCGATGGCCTTGCGATCACCGCCCGCGCGCCTCTGGCGCCCGTTGTGGCGATCGACGCGGGCGGGACAGGAAACACCACCGTCACGCTGCGCGATACCGAGGTGACATTCCAGGGCGACGGCGGCGGTTCGACCCCGATCGACGGCGTCACCACGTCGGGCCAGAACAAGGCCTACACGAACGGCACCGCCGGGAGCACGGACTTCCCGGATACGGATCTGGACCCGGTCCTCGCCACGGAGCGGTCGAGCGCGGGCGACTTCGGCTACGCGATCGACGTGCCCGACGGCACCTACCTCATCGATTTCCTGTTCGCCGAGATCTATCACGGGCTGGCGCCGGCCGCTTCGGGCAACACCGGCGGCGGCTTCCGCGTCTTCGACGTGGACGTCGAGGGTGACGAAGTCATCACCAACCTGGACGTGCAGGCCGAGGCGGGCGGCGCGGGCAAGCTGCTGACGAAGACCTACGAGGTCACGGTCACGGACGGCACGCTGAACATCTTGTTCAATCAGGACACAGCCGACGCCGATCAGGCGAAGCTGTCGGGCATGGTGATCTGGTCGACCAACGGGTCGTTCGTCCCGGTCGATTCGACGGCGCCGGTGGTGGAGTCCGTCTCGCTGGAAAACCCGCAGAACTTCTCGGACGGCGTGCGGAAGGCCACCGTGGTCGTCAGCGACGACACCGCCTTCGCGCCGGACGCCTTCGACGGGCTGACCGGTGCGGCGCTGCAGTTCTCGGGCATCGTGCCCGACGCCGTATCCGACCCGACAGTGACGCTGTCGGGCGACGGGAAGACGGCCACACTGTCCTTCGACGTGACCGGACCCGGCAATGCCTGGCCCGACGGTACCGTCGGAACGATCTCGCTGGCAGCCGGCGCATTCTCGGACGCGGCCGGCAACGCCTCCGCCGCGGCCTCCGGCGGGTTCGTCGTCCAGAGCAACCTAGCCGCCCTGACGCGCGGTGAGGTTGTGCGCGCGATCAATCTCGGCACGACTGACCCGGACGTGGGCGACCTCGTCGGGCCGGACGACGCCAGCTACGGCGGGGCGATCGCGTCCGACAGCCTGATCACGGACGCGGCGGGCCAGCCGATCTCCTTCGAGGCCGACGACGACGCCTACCACACCTCGCCGAAGCCCAGCCAGAACAACAACGTCGACGGCAAGTTCACCGACAAGAACAACAATCCGAACCTCGACGGATCGGCCTACCACACCTACCGCGACAGCAACGCGACGGAGTGGACGTCGACGTTCGACGGGTTCGCCAACGGCACCTACGTGGTCGAACTGCACTTCGCGGAGCTGTTCCACGAAGCCGCGGGCGCGCGGGTCGGCGACTTCACGGTCAACGGCGTGGCGTTCGGCGACGACTACGACGCCTTCGTGCAAGGCGGCGGCACGCCCGACCAGCCGAGCCTCGTGCGCAAGGCCGTGACCGTCACCGACGGCAACATCACCGTCGACGTGGCCTCCGAGGCGGGTCAGGCGGGCTACAGCGCCATCGTGGTCTACGAGGCCGTCGATCCGTCCGGGCCCGCAAGCATCTCCGTGGCGGACGTCGCGGCGGTGGAAGGCGACACGGTCGACGTGGTGCTGACGCGGCTGGGCGACACGTCCGAGGAGACGACGGTGGACGTGGCGCTCGCCTTCGACGGCACGGCCGACGCCGCCGACGTGGGCGTCCTGTCCGCGTCGTCGCTCACCTTCTCCGCTGGCGAGACCGCGAAGACCGTGACCCTGGCGATCGAGGACGACGATCTCGCGGAGGGGGCGGAGTCCCTCTCGGTGGTGATCTCCAACCCGACCGGAGGCGCAGTCATCGGAACTGGGTCCGCGACGGTCACGATCCAGGCCAGCGACAACCCCCTCCAGGTCCCGGGCGGAGGGACCGTCCTCGAGCTGGACTTCGAGACCGCGGGGGATCCCTTCGCAGAAGGCGGCTTCGGCGCGGTTCTGGGCGGCTCCGGCGCATTGGAGGCAGGCAAGATCTCCATCGCCGACGGCAAGCTCAAGGTGCAGACCTCGGACGGCGACCTGTCCCAGGACGGACAGACCGACTCGAAGAACGATCTCGTGCGGACGGTCGATCTGAGCGATCCCGCGCTCGATCAGGTCTACATCACGACGGCCTTCGACAATCCGTTCACGGACGCCGACGGCGTGCCGCAGAACTTCGTCCAGCAGGGCATCATCATCGCCCAGCCCGATCCGGCCACGAACCAGGATTCGGGGCAGTTCGTGAAGCTGATCTTCGGCGGCAACAGCGGACTGGCGACGCAGCTCTGGTCGGACAACGGCAACGCGTTCACGCAGACGCCCAAGGTGACCAACGGCAACGGCACGGTCGGACCGGTCGCGCAGGCCGCCGCAGAGCCCTTCGGGCTCGCTGACATCGCGCGGGTCGAGCTGAGCCTCGCCATCGACAAGGCTGCGGGCACGATCGCTCAGTACGTCACCTACTTCGGTCCGGACGGTGCGGCCCTGGGCGGAGTCCGGCCGACGACGACCGACGGCTTCCTGACGCAGGCGCCGATCACGCTAGAGCCCGCCGTCGCGGCCGCCATCGCCGATGGAACCTCCGTCGTCGGCGTCACTTCGACCGACTATGGCGGCAGCACCGACAACCCGTCCTTCGAGGCGACATGGGACTTCCTGTCGATCACGTCTCCGCAGGCCGTGGCTGCCGATCCGACCATCGACCGCGTCGGCGGCGCACCCGTGGAGGGTGGCGACTTCTCCGATGACGGCACCGCGCCCACCGATCTGGGCACGCTCGTCGAGGGGGAGACGACCCTCGCGGCCAGCCAGCAGGGTGACAGCGAGGAAGGCGGTCGCGACCGCGACTACATCACCTTCACCGTGGCCGAAGGGCAGATCCTGACGGGCCTGTTCCTCGACGGCTGGGACACGGAGGAGAGCGGCACGCCGCAGGCGTTTATCGCCATCGCGCGCGGCGCCGAGATCACCTTCGATCCCACGGACGACGCGACCGCGGCGAACTTCCCTGCCGAGATGATCGGTGGCTACATCTACAACGAGGGCGACATCGCCAACCCGGCGACGTTCCAGGACGGCAACCTCCTCGATGACCTCGCCACGGGCACGCCCAACGGCGCGACCTTCCCCGGCTTCACGCCGCCGCTCGAGGCGGGCACATACACCGTCTGGTTGAACCAGGGCGGCGCCGTCTCGACGGCGAGCCTGCGGCTCGTCACCGAGCCGGACGTGGTGACGATCTCCGTCGCCGACGCCGCGGACGCCACCGAAGGGGCCGATCCGACGCTCGACTTCTCGCTGATCGCCTCAAAGGCCATCGACGGCGAGGTCTCCGTCACCTTCGATGCCGGCGAAGGCGCGCAGACCCAGGCGGTGACCTTCGCGAACGGGGTGGGCGTGCTTTCGCTGCCGGTGACCGACGACGAGGTCGACGACGGCGATCTGACAGTCTCGCTGACGCTGACCGGCGCCACCTCGGCGGCCATCCCCAACCCGCTCGCGATCTCGGCCACCGACGCCGACGCGCAGGGCGTCATCCTCGAGGACGATGGTGTGATCACGTACTTCAAGGGTGACCGTGCCCTTGCCGTCAACGCGGGCAACGGCGGAGGCCTCGCGGACGACGCGATCCTCGGCGGCGCCTTCGCGTCCGACGCCGGGCTCTTCACGGGTAGCGCCGGGGCCTACACGGACGGCGGGAGCGGCGCGGACGCGACCGGCGACAACGCCGCGCTCGACGGGTCGATCTTCGAGACGGAGCGATATGGCGAGACGCTGACCTACACCCTGACGCAGGACGGGTCCGGTGCGGCGCTCCAGGACGGCGACACCTACCTTGTCGAGGTGTACCTGACGGAACTGTTCCTCGACGGGACCGACCCCGCGAAGCAGCGCATCTTCGACGTGTCGGTGAACGGGGAACTCGTCCGTGACGACCTGAACCTGACCGCGGAGGGCGTGGACGACCCGGCCACCGCCGAGGTGGAGGGCCTCGTGACGGTGGCGGCAACCGCCACCGTGGTTGGCGGACAGATCGTGATCGAGCTGGACGCATCCGGACCGGATGGCGCCGACAACGCCAAGATCAGCGGTCTCGCGCTCTTCGAGGCGATCGAGGAGGGCAATGCCAGGGTATCGGTGGCCGACGTCCAGGCCGTCGAGGGTGCCGCGGCGGCGATCACCTTCACGCGCGATGGTGATCCCGGCGAGGCCATCACGATCACCTACTCCACCGTCGACGGCACCGCCGTCGCGGGCGACGACTTCACCGGCGCCAGCGGTGCCACGGCGGTGATCCCGGCAGGCGAAACGAGCGTCACCGTTCCCCTCGTCCTGACCGACGACTCGGCGTTCGAGCCGGCCGAAACCTTCACCGTGACCATCGATGCAGCCACCGCCCCGACCCATGCGGTCACCATCGCGGAGAACACCGCGACCGTGACGGTCGCGGACGACGACATCGCTGCCGGCACCGCCCCGGACGAGGATCTGGACGGCGACGGCGTCGTGAACGCCACCGACGCGGACGTGGACGGCGACGGGGTCGACAACGAGGACGAGACGTTCTCCTACGACGCCACGAACGCCGGGACCGCGCTGGCCCTGGGCGAGGTGGTCCGGTTCGAGTTCGACACGGATGGCACGCCGTTCGAGAACGGCCTGACCGGCGCCCTCGTCAGCCCCAACCCCAGCGTCTCCGAGATCAACCTCGGGAATGCGGGCGTCTCGGGCGGGTCGCTGAACGTCAGCGTCACGAAGGGTGACCATTTCAGCAACACGAATGCGCAGGAGAACGCCTTCGTCGCAGCCTTCAGCGCGCCCGAAGGCATGGCGGTCCAGACCCGGTTCGCCATCCCGGACTTCGACCCGGAAACCGATGGCGTGCAGTCTGCGGAGAACTTCCAGTCGGCGGGCGTCGTGATCGGCACCGATCAGGACAACCTCGTGAAGTTCGTCTACGGGCGGGCCAACGACGAGTTCGAGCTCGCGCAGGACAACGTCAACGGCAACGGCGGCGGCAAGGGCATATCCACTGGCGCCGGCACGACCCCTGCCGGAGCCGTCGAGGTCGAACTGCGGCTCGAGGTGTATCTCGACGACGCGGGCGCGGCCCGGGCGCGTGGCATCTACACGTTCTTCGATGCGAACGACGATCCGATCGACGGACATGAGGGCATCGTCTTCGACAGCAAGGGCACCACGACGAACTTCCCGCTCTCCGACCAGACGTCGGGCACGTTCTCCAACACCCTGAAGACGCAGGTCGAGACCGGAGCGCCCCTGGGCGCGGGCGTGATCCACACCTCCACGGGCGGGAACCAGCGCGACGGCTTCAACGTCTCCTACCAGTATCTCGAGGTCGAGGCGCTCGATCTCGAGAACGACGCGCCGGGGGTCGCGCTGACGCCCGTCCTCACGGAGATCATCGAGAACGCCGACACCACCGACCGCATCAAGGTCGCCGACATCGTCGTGACGGACGACTCGCAGGGCGAGAACGTCCTTGGGCTGACGGGAGACGATGCGGCCCTCTTCGAGATCGACGGCACCGAGCTGTTCCTGAAGGCGGGGACGGAGCTCGACGACGTGGCGAACCCGACGCTCGACGTGGCGGTGACGGTGGACGACGCCACCGTGGGCGCCACGCCCGACGCGACGGCGGCGCTGGCGATCACGGTCGCCAAGTTCGACGCGCCGCCCACGCTGGACGGCGGCGTCCCGAACCAGACGGCGGACGAGGACGCTGTCTTCACGTTCGCGATCCCGGCGGATGCCTTCGCCGACGACGAGGGCGCGGCGAACCTGACGCTGACGGCCACGCTGGCGGACGGCACGGTTCTGCCCACGTGGCTCTCCTTCGACGGCACGGCCTTCTCGGGCACGCCGAGCCAGGCGGACGTCGATGGTGGACCGCTGGACGTCGTCGTGACCGCGACGGATGCGGGCGGCAGCGGCGTCGACGCCGCGTTCACGCTGAACTTGACGGCAGTCAACGACGCGCCTGTCGCCGGCGACGACCAGGCGGAGTCCCTGCCCTCGACGGCGCTGAAGATCGACGTGGCGACGCTTTTGGCCAACGACACCGACGAGGAGAGCGCCACGCTGACGATCCAGTCGGTGGGCGCGGCGGTGGGCGGCATCGTGTCCATCGAGGGCGACGAGATCACGTTCGTGCGCGACCCGAACCATGACGGTCCCGCGACCTTCGAGTACGTCGTCGAGGACGAGGACGGCGCGACCGACACCGCCACCGTTACCGTCACGGAAGGTTCGGCGCAGGTCGTGACCGACATCCTGCTCTCCCAGGACGCCCTGCGCGGCTATGCGGGCCAGGATGCCGAGCCGGGGTCGGTCACCGTGGCCGATGGCGGCGATGCGATCACCTTCGCGGGCAACAGCTGGAAGGCGTCGACGCTGCCCGGCGGCGAACTGACGATCACTCCCGGCATGAAGCTGCGCTTCTCCTTCGAGGCGACCGATCTGGCCGAGATCCACATGATCGGCTTCGAGACGGACGATACGCTCGCGAACGGGGGGGGCGAGCTCTACTTCCTGCTCGGCGGGACGCAGACCAACTTCCGCCTCGCCACCGAGACGCTGTCGCCGAAATACGAGCTGGCCGACGGGGTGCGGGAGTACGAGATCGACCTGACCCCCTATGCGGGCCAGACTGTCACGTCCCTCGTTCTGGCAAACGACGCGGACCAGGAAACCGGGGTCGCGACGTTCTCGAACATCGACATCGTGCGCCCGCTGGCGGCCAACACGGCTCCGGTGGCCACGGACGACGCGTTCACGATCGCGGCCGGAACGGCGGCCACCTTCACGCCCGCCGACCTTCTCGCCAACGACGTGGATCCGGACGGGGATGATCTGTCGATCCTCTCGGTATCGGGCGCCCAGGGCGGCTCCGTGTCTATCAACTCGAGCGGGCTGGTTGTCTTCACCCCCGATGGATCGGGTACCCCGGCCGGCTTCGACTATACGGTCAGCGACGGCGCGGGCGGAATCGCCCAGGCCAACGTCACGTTGAACATCGACGGCGCTCCGACCGTCAGCAACGTGACGCTGGAAGCAGGCTCGCTGCGGGCCTACGGCGGCCAGGACAGGACCCAGGACACGGCCACCGTCTCGGACGGCGAGCTGACCCTTTCGGGCAACAACTGGAAGTCCATCGCGCTGCCGGACGGCGGCTACGGGGTGACGGCGGACACCGTGCTCCGCTTCACCTTCCAGAGTGACGACGAATCCGAGATCAACGCGATCGGCCTCGAGACGAACGACGCGCTCGGCGACGCCTCGGGCGAGGTGTTCTTCCAGTTCGCCGGCACGCAGACGCTGCGGGGGGCGATCCAGGTCACGCCGGTCTCAGGCGATCTGTCCACTGGCGCGGTCTTCGAGATCGACCTCGGCGCCTTCGCGGGCCAGACCTTCCCGCGGATGGTGTTCGTCAACGACCTCGACGGGTTCGGCAACGCGGGTGCGTCCAATCCTACCGGCAACGGGACGTTCAGCGCCGTGGCCTTCGTGGAGCCGGGCGATGGCGGGGCATCCAACGCCTCTCCGGTCGCCGGCGACGATCAGTTCCTCATGGAGCAGGACACCACCCTGACGCTGCTGCCCGGTGCGCTGCTGGGCAACGACACGGACGAGGACGGTGACGACCTGAGCATCGCGACGGTCGGCGGCGCCACCGGCGGTACGGTTTCGATCGACGCCCAGGGCCGTGTCGAGTTCACCGCCGACCCCGGGTTCATCGGCAAGGCGGCCTTCACCTACACCGTCACCGACGGAGCCGGCGGAGCGGACACGGCCACGGTCGAGATCGACGTGCTGGAGCCCGGCGCGGGCGAGGTGACGACCGAGATCGACTTCGCCTTCGCGACCATCTCCTCCTACGGAGGCCAGGACGCGCGTCCGGGGGCGGGAACCACCGTCGAGGCCGGCGGATCGACGCTGCGGCTCGACGGGAACGTCTGGAAGGCGATCAGCATCGCGGCCTACGACGTCACCGAGGACACCGTCCTGCGCTTCGACCACGCGGTCGGGACGCTGGGAGAGATCCACGCGATCGGTCTCGACGACGACAACGGGTTCTCCAACGGCGGCGCGTTCTTCCAGATGGCCGGCAGCCAGACCTGGGGGGCGGCGGTTCAGGTCGCTCCGGTCGGAAGCGGCCCGGACGGGTTCGCGTCCTACGAGATCGACCTCGGCGCTTTCGCCGGGCAGACGTTCGACCGTCTGGTGCTCGTCAACGACGACGACGCGGCGCCCGACGACGCGGCCGAGACGTTCAGCAACGTGCGCCTCGTCGAGACGGGCGTGGACGTCGGCCAGGGCGAGGCGCCCTACATCTTCGGCGGCACGATCGATCCGCTGGTGTTCCTGCAGGGCCAGGGCATCGAGGTGAGCCTGCCGATCCTCGACGACGACACGGACGTGGCCGACCTCGACGTGACGTTCACGAACCTTCCGGGCTTCCTGTCCGCGGACGGCACGCTCCTGCAGGGCGAGGCGGACGATGCGGATGTGGGCACCTACACCGTGGGTGTCACCGCGACCGATCCGGAGCTGAACTCGGTCTCGAGCACCTTCACGGTCGAGATCGTGAACGTGAACGACGATCCGGTAGCGGCCGCCGAGGCCCTTCCCTCGCAGCAGACCTTCCTGGGCGGCCTGGTCGCCGTGGACCTGCCGGCAGGGTTCTTCACCGACGCGGACATCGATACCGGCGACTCGCTGACCTACACGCTTGTCGGCGCGCCGGAGGGCATCGAGATCGACCCCGTCACGGGGCGGATCACCGGTTCCCCGACCGAGGAGGGCACCTTCGAGGCGGTGGTCCGCGCGACCGACGCGTCCGGCGCCTTCGACGAGGCGACGCTTTCCTTCGAGGTGGACGGCGGGCCGCCGCGCGAGAGCGTGGTGATCGAGGCCGAGGCCTTCACGGGGCTGGCCAGCTCCGCCTTCCGGGAGGAGGTCATCGGATCGGCGTCGGGCGACCGCGTCATCCGGCTGGACGTCGACCAGTCGGGAGAGGTCACCACCGATCTGGCCGCGGCCGGCACGGTTCCGGGCTTCTACGACCTGACGGTCACATACTACGACGAGAACGACGGAACCGCCGCGCTGACGATCCTGATCGACGACGGCACCGGGCCGGTCGAGCTGGACTCGCGTCTCCTGGATGCGGTGCTGCCGGGCCAGAACTCGGCGACGGCGGCCGCCAACCGGACAAGCTTCACGATCACGGGTGTCGAGGTTAAGCCCGGATCGGAGCTGATCCTGCAGGGCGCCGCGGACAGGGAACTGGTCCGGATCGACCGCATCGCGCTCGATCCCGTGGAGAACGCGCCGCCGGTGCTCGACGCCACGGCTTCGGTCACGGTGGACGAGAACACCACCGCCGTGACGACCGTCGAGGCGACCGATCCCGAGAACGCCGCGATCAGCTACGCGATCGCGGGCGGGGCGGATGCGGACCTCTTCGCCGTCGACGCCACGACCGGCGCGCTCTCCTTCAAGGCCGCACCCGACTTCGAGACCCTCGCCAAGACGGAGTTCGAGGTTGTCGTGAGCGCCAGCGACGGGTCGCTGTCCTCGGAGCAGACGGTCACCGTCACGGTGGCCGACGCCAACGAGGCGCCCATCTCCGATGCGCCGTCGGCCCTGCGTGCGACGCAGGGCGAGGCGGTCGCGCTGCCCACGCTCGACACGCTGTTCAGCGACGTGGACGCGGGCGACGCGCTGACCTTCGCTGTCGAGGGGCTGCCGGACGGGGTCACGCTGGCCGCCGACGGGGTGACGCTCGAAGGCACGCCCACGGCAACCGGCGCCGCCACCGTGACGGTGACCGCGACGGATGCGGGCGGCCTGACGGCCGAGGCCACGTTCGACATCATGGTGGTCGAGCCCGGGGCGTTCGATCCGGCCCTCTATGCGCCGGACGCCGATCTCGATGGCGACGGCATCCTCAACGCGGTCGACGACGACGTGGACGGGGACACGGTCGCCAACGCCGACGACCCCTTCGCCTACGATGCCGAAGACGGCATGACCCTGGCAGCCGGGCAGTCGCGTAACTTCGCCTTCGATCTCGACGGCACCCCATGGGAGAACGGCCTGACCGGCTTCCTGCAGGGCACCACGAATGGCGGCGCGTTCGACGAGGACACCGGAGCGACCTCCGTGTCGGGCGGCGCGCTGGTGGTCGATCCGGTGACCGATGGCGACACGGGCGGGAACAACGATCCCGAGGACGACGCCGTGGTCGGGATCAAGAACGGCACGTTCACCGCGACCACGATCGTCACCAACCCGTGGTTCGGCGCGGCGACCAATCCCAACAGCTTCGACCAGCTTGGTCTGGCCGTGGGCGTCGACAGCCTGGACATGGCCAAGCTGGTCTTCGGACAATCCGCCGGTGTGGTGGAGTTCCAGGTCCAGACCGGCGGCGTGGGGGTGAAGTACCCCAGCGGTGCGAACGTTCCCCTGCCCGCGGGCGCCGGACTGGACGACTTCGCGTCCGCCGAGATCACGTTCGAGGTCACATCCACGGACGCGTCGTCGGCCGGCATCACCGCGAGCGTCCGCTTCCTTGCAGAGGACGGCACGGAGCTGGCGTCCGAGACCTACGGCACGGCTCCGATCACGGGCGCGTTGGCGGCGGCCCTGGCCGATCCGTCCGAAGGCGTCGCGGTGGGCTTCACCCATGTGAACGGCGGCGGTGCACCCGGCTTCGTGGCCGAGATGCAGGATCTGACGATCACGGCGCCCGATGACGGCACGGGCGGATCCGGCGGCACCGGAGAGGTCCTCCTGCGGATCAACGCCTTCGGCCCGCAGGTCGCGGCCACCGATGGCGGCCCCGCATGGCTGGCGGACGGCGAGGGCGCGGCGAACAGCCCCTACCTCGTCCAGACCAACGACCGGGGCGACGTGCAGGGGTTCAGCGGCGACGCGGCGACCATCCCGGACGGGGTGCCTCAGGCGGTGCTCGACACCGCACGCTCCAGCGACAACCCGTTCAGCTACCAGATCCCGGTCACGGATCTGGAGGGGAACGGCAACTACACGGTGACCCTGCACTTCGCCGAACTCTTCGCCGGCAACCAGACGGCGGGCGAACGGTCCTTCGACGTCTCGATCGAGGGGCAGACGCTTGGTGTGCTCGACAACGTCGATCCCTCCGCCCTGAGCGGCGGAGGCGGCAACGCGGCCTCCGTGACCTACAACGTCGCGGTGACCGACGGCGTGCTCGACATCGGGTTCACCCAGGACATCGCGGACAACCCGATCGTCAACGCCATCGAGGTCGCGACCTTCGGCGGTACGATCGATCCGCCCGGCGGGGGATCCGACCCGGCCGATGCCCTTGAGGCCTTCGCGGCGGCCGACAACATCGACACGGGCGGCACCTACGGGGCCGGAGCCGTCGGCAGCGCGCGCCTGGCGATCATGGAGGGCGCGGGCAACGTCAAGCAGTCGAACTTCGGCTCGAACTCCTTCGTCCTCGAGAACACGGGCGACAAGCAGGTGGCCGCGGTCTTCATCGACTTCCGCAGCGCGCTCTACGGCGACTCCGTGGTCGATCCCGACGGCAAGGGCGGCGACCAGGCGGCCAAGCTGTTCGACATCGACAGCGGAGCGGGGACGACCGGCGCCTATTTCGACAACGATCCCTCGCAGGTCTACCTCCTGCCGGGCGCCGATCCGCTGCCCAACACGACCGGCACGGGTATCGCGTCCAACGGCGGCTTCCGTGGCCTGATGGTGAAGTTCGACGGCTCGGACGGCGGCTTCTCCGGCGGCGAGAGCATCGGCTTCTCCGGCGACATGGATCCCAACTCCGTCGCCGGGCTCGAGAAGGGCGGAAGCACGGGCATCGATACCGGGTCGGTCGACGGCTGGGACGTCGGGGGCGTATCGGGAGCCGAACTCATCGGGTCGGTCTTCACCGTCCTCTTCGACGACGGCAGCACGGCCAGCGGCGTCCTCGGCTCCGACGAGAGCCAGGCCGGCAGCGTGGGCACCGCGGTCGAAGGCCGCGACGTACGGGAGGCCAGCGTTCTGGTCGACGGCATAAGCTCGCAGCAGTTCGGCGGGACCTACGGCGGTACGGAACCCGTCATCACCGTCACCGGCACGCCGGGCGACACGGTGCGGGTGGTGCTGACCAAGGGCCTGAACCCCGTGACCAACGAGAGTGCGGGTGTCGCCGACCTGGTCGATGCGCGCCTCGAGGACGCGCGGGGCTTCTTCCCGGCCTCCAATGCGGCGGACTTCCAGACGGTCGACGTCACGATCGGCGCGGACGGCATCGCCACGGTCCCGCCGGGAGCGTTCGACTACAACGCGCCGCAGGGCGGGGCGGACTTCTCGGGGTCGGCCTTCACGCCGGGCTACGAGACGGCGCCCATCGCGGTCGCCGCAGCGGTGATCGGATCGGACGGCACGCCTGCGGGCCGCGTCGACCGGGTCTACCTCGAATCGAACGGTACGCCGGTCGAGCCGGCCCAGCCGGACGGGTACTTCGAGATGATCGGATCGGGCAGCAGCGCACGGTTCAAGATCCAGATCGAGGACGAGAACGCCAATGGCGGGACCGACCCGGGTGGCAACTGGACCTACGTGGAAGGCGACGGGGCGGACGGCAACCAGTCCGGCACGCAGGGGACGGGCCACTACTTCTGGGGCTCGGAAGCCGCGTCGACGGCGCTCAACCCGCCGCAGCCGGCTAGCTTCCTCGACTACACGATCTTCGTGCCCGAAGGGGAGGAGGGGGTCTTCAACCTCCGCGTCCGGGCCTCTCGCGACACGAACGAGCCCGGCGACCAGCGCAACGACGTCTGGGTGCGGATCGACGACGATGCCGAGGCGCTACAGGTCAGCGAGATCAACAGCGTCAGCAGCAACGGCTTCGTGAAGGTGTTCGGCGGCGGGACGGGGAACTGGGGCTATGCCCAGCTTATCGACTCCGTCAGCGAGGAGGAGCCCAATTTCGGCGCCGCCTTCGAACTGGAAGCGGGCCTGCATACGGTCACGCTGGCCGGGCGCAGCCAGGGCTTTCACATCGACTGGTTCGAGCTCTACAAGGGCGGGTCCCCGAGCGTGAACGGCAGCGACTCCGACTTCGTGGAGGGAGAACCGGGAAGCGGCGGCACGGGTGGTGGCGGTACTGGCGGCGGCACGGCCGGCGAGGACCAAGTCATCGCTGTGGATGCATCCAGCGACGACTGGGAGGAGTTCGGCGGCGCCATCTCGTCGGACCTGGAGTTCGGCCTGAACGGCTCCCAGACCCAGTTCGTCGGCATCCGTTTCGACGGGATCCAGTTGGAGGCCGGCGCGCAGATCGCGGAAGCCTGGATCGAGTTCGAGGCGAACGGCACTGAAACGGGCGACGCGGACTTCACGATCGCGATCGAGGACGGGACGGATGTGCCGACCTACTCCGGGGCCAACTCGCCGGCCGAGCGCGACTATCTCGCCGACGAGCTGGTCTGGGCCGACGTGGAGGGCTGGACGAATGGGCAAACCTATCGGACGCCGGACATCTCGGGCCTGATCGAAGATCTCGTCGGTGGAGCCGCGGTCGAGGACGGGGCCTTCGGGTTCCTCTTCGAGGGCAGCGGAAGCCGCGCGGCGCACAGCTTCGACAGCGACGGAGACGCGCCGGTCCTGCACATCCTTCTGGAAGGAGACACCCCCCTGGGGTGAGGCGTGGCACGTCGGACGCAGGTGCGGCCCGACATCGACCCTATCGGCGCGGCCCCCTCCTCGGAGGGGGCCGTACGCCGTTAGACGCCGTGGACGCTGGCATCTTCCGCACCCGGCGCGGCGCCGCCATCCGCTGGCCGCTGCCCTGACGGAGCCCACGGAGGCGACGATGATCCGATCGAAGCGAAGCCGAACTCCCGGCCGCCTCGCGTTGGCGTGCGCGGTTCTCTGGGCCCTGATCGGCTTGCCTGCCCTTGCACAGGACGGGTCCGACTATGCGGTGCGCAGCGGAGACACGTTGCGCTTCTCGATCACCGGGGTCGCGCGAATGGACGAGGCGGCGCCCGTGGATCTCGACGGCGCGATCCGCCTGCCCCTCGTGGGAACGGTGCAGGCCGATGGGCGGTCGTTGGTCGATCTGGAAGAAGAGGTGAAGCGCCGTCTCGTCGGGGCGACGGTGCAAGTCGCCGCGACCGGCGGGGCGCTTCTGGAGATCCCCATCCGTCCCGATGCCGTGACGCTACAGGTCCTAGAGTACCGTCCCGTCTACGTCCTCGGGGCGGTTCGTTCGCCAGGCGCGTTCCCCTTCGAGCCCGGCCTCACGGTCCGCCGCGCACTGGCGATGGCAGGCGGCATCGGCGGTGCCGACGTACCCGATCCGGAGGGGCAGGCCGTGCGCCTGCGGGGTGAGAGAGCGGTGCTCGATGAGCGCATCGAGGCCGAGGAGGATCTCATCGCGCGACTGCAGGCCGAGCTCGCCGACCGATCGGCAGCCAGTGGACCTGAGGGCGACGCTCCGGACCCGGACGGTATCGGCGGCGCACGACGCAGTGCCGTCGCGGAGCTTCTCGCGGCGGAGGATCGCCTCGCGCGCGAAGAGTTGCGGCTGGCCGGCCGGCGGTACGCCGCGCTCGAGGAGCAGCTGGCCGTCGAGACCGAGGGGGAGGCGGCGGACGCGGAGGATTACGCGCGACTGGAGGAGCTGGCGGAGAACGGTCGCATCACCGCGGACAGGCTCAGCATGGCGCGGCGGACGTTGCTGGCCTCCTCGTCGCGACGGCTCGCGACGGCGGCGGAGGCCGCGCGGGTGGAACGCGAGATCTCCGCCATCCGCGACCGGAGCAACGCGCTGCGTCGCGAGTACGATCTCGAAGCGCTGGAGGCGCTCGAGGCCGCCACGGCGCGGCGCGCTGCCCTGGAGGCGGAGCGCCGCGCCGTGGCGGCCGAACTGCGCCATGTCGGATCGTTGGCTCCGGAAGGAGCGGAGCCGCCGCATATCGTCGTGCGCCGCGCCGACGGCAGCGATATCGAAGTCCACCCCGGCACCGATCCGCCCCTCGCGCCCGGCGACCTGACGGAGGTCGAGTTCGCGCCATGAGCTGATACGGTACAGGCGAGACCATGATCCCCGGCTCTGTGGGTCCGCGGCCTGATCCAATTCGTGTTCTGCCGTGCCCCCGGGGTTCGGTCACATCGTTCTTCTACTTTGCTGTGGAGTTGGGGATGCACCCGGGTCCGATTCCGAGGCGCCTATCCCTGACTCGTCTGACTGAAGCGTCTGCTGACGGTGGGAGGTTTCGGGACCGATCGTTCTTCTCGTCCTCCGGAGACGATGTGGCTCATCGAATTGGCCGGCCCGCTTCTGGGAAGTCCGAAGACTATCGTTGGGTTGGGCCTGAAGACATCGGAACATGGGACGGAAACGGCATGGACCCCGGCCCCACGGCGGACGCCAGATCGGGAAGCTCACCATGATTGGTGAGCACGCCCGCGGGCGCCTTGCGCTGCCCGTGACGTCGCGTCTGAGCCGCGACGACGTCCTCGCCATGCCTACGAACCTGTTCGCCTAGTGCGGCCTGCCTGGGCAGGTCAGGTCGGACAACGGCGAAGCCGTCCGTGGCTCCGGTGGGGCCGGATCCAGAACGCTGTCCGGCCCCACTTGGCGCTCAAGAACAGGTTGCCGGCGCCCAAGACCGTCGTCCCGCCCGGCCTGCGCCATTGTACCGCCCGGCTTCGATGCGCTCCGTTTTCCGCCGGCCACGACGCAGGAGCACTCATGCGCTGATATGTAAGTCGGACCACCCTATAGGGGCCGGTCATGTCGCTATCTGCACTCCTGCCTCACACAGTCTGCCAATGCGCTTCCGACTATGCCGTTCGCTTATACAGCACCAAGGTTGTCCGCATCCGCATCCGCGTGCGGATCGGCTCCAGTTCTTGAAGCCGTTCCGCCCTTGGTATCCGTTCGGAAGCCGGCCGGTCGGGGGTCGGAGACGCCGATGCCTCCCTTTGGGTATGCTGCATGAAGGGGGCGTTGTTGCAGGTCCTTGGCGTCGGGCATGACTACGCCCATCGGTGACGGGGCTATGCCATGGGTGTGATCTTATTGGTTCCGAAGTCGTTGAAGGGGTTCATGAGGGCGGTGCGGATGTGGATCTCGGCGGTCTGTCGATCGGGGTCCCGTGCAGCGATGCGCTCGCCGAGGGCCTCGAGGCATCGCATGCCGGCTTCGATCCGGTTGCGGGCGTGGTGGCCGCTCCAGCGCTTCCGGAACGCCCGGCCGTAGTTGTGGGTGGCGCGCAGGGTCTCGTCGCGGGCCCGTGCTGCGGGGCCGTCCTTCCTCCACGACCGGCTATTCCTGCGGGTCGGTATGATCGGTTCGGCGCCCCGCGCGGCGATGGCGTCGTGGCACCGGCGGGCGTCATAGGCGCCGTCGGCGGTGAACCGTGCCGATCTCGTCCTCCTCGGGCACCTGGCCGAGCAGATCGGGCAGCACGGGGCTGTCGCCATCCCGGCCGGGGGTGAACTCCGCGGCCCGGATGTCGGAGGTGGCCGCGTCCATCGCGAGGTGGACCTTGCGCCGCTCGCCATTGCCGCTCGGACCGATGGCGCGACAGGGCTCGCCGCCGCCGCTGCGTCCCTTGGTTGCGCGCCTGCCATTCGCCATCGACGAGGAACTGATCCCCGTGCTGTCGGCCAGCAGATGCAGCGGTCCGTCCGCGCGTCGGCAGGGGATCTGCACGGCCAGGGTCCGCTGTTGCCGGCACAGCGTCGAGCAGTCCGGCACCGCCCAGTCGAGGCCGGCGAGCGCGGGCAGCGATTCCACCATGCCGACAGCCTGGCGAAGCGGCAGCTTGAGGAGAACCTTCACCGACAGGCAGAACTGGATCGCCGCACCGGAGAACACCGCCGGACGCCCAGGCCGCCCCGTCACGCGACCCACGCCACGTCATCTCCCGATCCACCCAGATCAGCGGGGACCCGCGCCGGCACAGCGCCGCGTTGTACCCGGTCCAGTTCGTCACGCGGTAGCGGGCGGGCGCAGGCTTCGTCATCCAGCCGACCTGACCGCTCGCCCCGCCGACGCGAATCCCCACCACGATGGGAACCTGCAACAACGCCGCCGCAGAATGAGTTTGGTGGTCGGCGCCTCCGCTCGGGACACCCGTGGCGGAGGGCGATCTTTCTGCCGACGCAGGCGAGCGCGCCGCGCGTCAGAGAACCCGGAGCGCGAAATCCGCGAGGGATCGCAGATGCGTCACGACCGCCTCGCGGGCCGCGTCCGGCTCGCCGGAGGCGAGCGCGTCCAGGATCGCCTCGTGCTGGCTGCTATCGGGCTCCAGCCTCTCGGCCAGGCGTTCGATCTCGAAAAGCTTCGTCGTGACGCGAAGCGACTTCAGCAGGTCCCGGATCACGAGGTTGCCGCATCCCTCGATATAGAGATCGTGGACCTCGTCGTCCGACGCCCAGTGCGCGAGCATATCGTAGGGCTGCTGCCGCTGGACGCGTTGCAGATGGGCGCGGGCCTGCGCGATCGCCGCCGGGTCGATCCGACCGATTGCCATCTGCGCGGCCTCGGCTTCGAGGATCTCGCGCGCTTTGAGGCTGTGCAGATACTCGCGCAGATCCACGCGCCGCACCACGTAGGAGCGGCTCTGCGATTTCTGGAGCAGTCCCTCGGCCTGCAGCCGCTGCAAAGCTTGGCGCAGAGGGGTGCGAGACACGCCGAGCATCCCGGCGAGATGCGTCTCCACGATCAGGAAGCCTGCGGGAAGCTCCCGCTCCTGGATCATTCGCGACAGGCGCAGATAGGCCGTCTGCGCAAGGGTGGTGGGCGCGCGGGGCGTCTTGGCGAACTGTTTCTCTGAGACAGTCAAGTTCGAAGCAGCCTTCGTCTCCCAGTCGCCCGATCGAGCCGCATGATCGCGTAATTTCGCGGCGCCCGTCCGTGGCGCCCCCGGCTACGCACGGACTGTCGGGCCGTCCAGCGTGGTGACGAACAAAACGCTTGCAACACGAAATGAACGCCCCGACAGTAATTGTACACAGTCAGTATACAAAGATCTTATCGGAGATCGGATTGTCAAGCAGCGACCGCGCTTTCTCCCTCATGGCGGACCTCGTGGCGGCACAGGCACGTGGCGAGGCCGCGGTGCAGGACGTCATCCTGTCCCGGCTCGAGGCCGCCGGGTGCGATGTCGACGCCCATGATTACGATCCGGCCGAAATCCGCATGAAAGGGGAGTTCGCCCTCGACTCGGCGCGGGCGACCGAGCGGCGGCGTTCGGTCGTCGGCACCCTGCCGGGAGAGCCCGATCTTCCAAGCCTGATGCTCTTCGCCCATCCCGACGGGGAGCCTGTGGGCGACACGTCCGGTTGGCGCCATGACCCCTTCGCCGCCACCGTCGAGAACGGACGTCTTCATGGATGGGGGGTCGCCGACGACCTCGCGGGTTGCGCCGCCGCCGTGCTCGCGCTCGAGGCGGTCGCGGACGCGAACGTGCCGATGGGATGCGCCGTCTTCGCCTCCACCCCGTCCAAGCGCTTCGCGCGGGGTGTCGCTGCGCTGATGCATAACGGGCTGCGCGCGGATGCCTCGCTCTACCTCCACCCTGCCGAGTCGGGCATGGGCATGCGAGAGATCAAGGCCGTGGCCTCCGGCCATATCGAGTTCCGCGTCACCGTCCGGGGCCGCGCGCCCGACACGACCGAGCCAGGCCAGACCGCCTTCGCGCATCTCGGGGTCAACCCCATCGACAAGGCGCTAATGGTGCGCGAGGCCTTGCTGGACTTGGCCGAGGCGCGCGCGACGCGCGTTCGTCACCCCCTGATAGAGGCGGAGGTCGGGCGCGCGACCAACATCAACGTCTCACGCATCCAAGCCGGCGAGATGAGGCGTTTGTCGCGCATGGCCGAGACCTGCACCTTGGGCTGCGCCATCTCGTTCCCGCCGGGGGAGACCATGGACGCGGTCAAGTCCGAGATCGAACTGGCCGTGGCCGAGGCCGCCACGCGCGATCCCTTCCTGTCCGCGCACCCGCCCGAGATCGTCTGGGTCACCGGCGTGACCGGAGGGGAGGTTCCGGCGGGTCACCCGCTTTTCCGCACCGCCGCCGCGGCGGTCACGCGCGTTACCGGAGCCACCCCGCATGTCAATCCAATGCACACCTCCTCCGACATCAGAAACCCCATCGTGGAGGCCGGCATCCCCTGCGTCGGGCTCGGCTGCCTAGGCGGGGACCTGTCGCAGAACGACCGGCACGACGAGTGGATCGACCTCGCCGATTTCGAACGCATGGTCGAGGTGACGGCGGCGGTCGTCACCGACTGGTGCAGCGGGCGGGTCCCGCCGCCCGCCTGAGAAGCAAGAGGCCGAAGCGCCCGAATACCTCCCAACGGAGAAAGGAACCTGAAATGAAGAACACCATGCTTGGCACCCTTGCGGTCAGTCTCGGTCTGGTCGGCACGGCCCATGCGCAGGATTGCCCCGAGAACCTCCCGACGATCGAGCCCGGCAAGCTCACCATGTCGATCAACGCGACCCTGCCGCCGCGCCAGTATCTCGACGCTTCCGGCAACCTCCAGGGCCTGCATCCCGATCTCGGCAACGAGATCGCGCGCCGTCTGTGCCTGGAGCCGGTCTATCAGAACGTCGGCTTCGAGGTGCAGATTCCCGGCCTCGCATCCAAGCGGTGGGACATGGTCAACACGGGCATGTACTACAACCCGGACCGCGCCAAGATCATGCGCATGGTGCCCTACGTGGTGAACGCCCTGGCCATCGTCGTCCAGAAGGACAACCCGGACGGCATTGGCGGCTACGAGGATCTCGCCGGTGAGCCGGTCGGCACCGAGATCTCGGGCTTCGCCGACAACTTGATCCGCGAGATCAACGAAGAGCAGGTCGCGAACGGCATGGAGTCAATGGACATCCAGGCCTTCAACACCTTCGGCGACGCCTTCGCCGCGCTCGGCGCGGGCCAGGTCAAGGCCGTCTTCGGCCCCGATGCCACCGCCGCCTACCTCGCCGAGCGGGGCGCCTTCGAGGTCGGCGCCTCGGGCCTGAACCCGGGCCTGCCATCGTCCTTCGGCTTCGACGGCGAGACCGGCGAGGTCCTGGCCGAGGCCGTGGCCCAAGTCCTGCGCGACATGGTCGAGGATGGCACCTACGACGAGATGATGAGCGCCTACGGCGCCACCCAGATCGACAAGTGGGACGACTACGAGGGCGATATCAAGATTTACTACAACCCCGAGTGAGCGACGCGCCGAGACCGCATCCGGCCGCGCCCGCGGCCGGACCCACCCGTTAAGATGGAACGGAGGCGCCAGTGAACTGGAGCTGGGACTTCTTCTTCACCTACATGTTCAACGGGTTGATGCTTCGGGGGGCGTGGACGACCGTCTGGCTCTCGGTCGTGTCCATGATCCTGGGGCTGGGCCTCGGCGTGATGGCCGGGATGATGAAGATGTACGGCAACCGCGCGCTGCGCTGGATCGCCGAGTTCTACATCTGGCTCTTCCGCGGCACGCCGGTCCTGATCCAGCTGGTCATCATCTATACCGGCCTGCCGCAGCTCGGCATCCGCCTGACCGTGATCGAGAGCGCGATCATCGGCCTGGCGCTCAACGAGGGCGCCTATCTGTCCGAGATCATCCGCTCGGGCATCATGTCGGTGGACAAGGGCCAGACCGACGCGTCCCGCGCCATCGGCATGACCTGGCGTCAGCGCATGTGGCTGATCATCCTGCCCCAGGCCGCGCGCACAATCATCCCGCCGCTGGGCAACCAGTTCAACGGGATGCTGAAGACGACGTCGCTGGCTTCCGTCATCTCCATGGAGGAGCTGATGCGCTCGGCGCAGATGCTCGCGCAGGTCGAGTTCCGTGTGCTGGAGGCGTATACCGTGGCCGCCGTCTGGTACCTCGCGCTCGTCTCCGTCTG
Source organism: uncultured Jannaschia sp. (assembly GCA_964637265.1). GTDB lineage: Bacteria > Pseudomonadota > Alphaproteobacteria > Rhodobacterales > Rhodobacteraceae > Jannaschia. The sequence goes on along the minus strand of CAZWWR010000003.1, from coordinate 10,525 downwards.
GAGCGTGATCCAGATCCGGATCGAGGCGCATTACGAGAAGCCCTTCGGCCCCGCCGCCGCCGTCTCGCCCGAGGCGAAGAAGGCGCTGCAGGAGGCTGCAAGGCACGCCGCGACATGAGGGGGACGAGATGACGGTTCAGGACCCGAAACCGGCGCAGGCGACCCGCGCCCTGGGCGAGCCCATCGTCGTCATCGACGGCGTCGAGAAGGCCTTCGGCGACAACCACGTCCTCAAGGACGTCTCGCTGACCGTCCGCCAAGGCGAGGTCGTGGTGATCTGTGGCCGGTCGGGCAGCGGCAAGAGCACGCTGCTCCGCTGCATCGACCACCTGGAGACCATCGATGGCGGCACCATCCACGCCGCCGGCCACCTGATGGGAATGCGCGAGAAGAGCGGCAAGCGAGTTCCCTTGAAGGACAGCGATATCGCGAAGCAGCAGCGCGACCTCGGCATGGTCTTCCAGAACTTCAACCTCTTCCCGCATATCAGCGTGATCGACAACATCACCATCGGCCCCGTCCGCATCCAGAAGCGCCCGAAGGCCGAGGCCCGCGAGGAGGCGCGCGCCCTGCTCGCCCGCGTCGGGCTCCCGGACAAGGAGAACGCCTATCCCCGCCAGCTCTCCGGTGGCCAGCAGCAGCGGGTCGCCATCGCCCGCGCGCTGGCGATGAAGCCCAAGGTCATGCTTTTCGACGAGCCGACCTCGGCGCTGGATCCCGAGATGATCTCGGAGGTGCTCGACGTCATGGTCGACCTCTCGCGCCAAGGCATGACGATGATCGTGGTGACGCACGAGATGGGCTTCGCCCGCGCAGCCGCCGACCGCGTGATCCTGATGCATGACGGCGCCATCGTGGAGGAGAACGACCCCGAGACCTTCTTCACCAATCCCCGGAGCGAGCACACCAAGCTGTTCCTGTCGAAGATCCTGTCGCACTGACCATGAGCGTCGTACGGACCGTCCTGGGCGACGTCGACGCGGCCGGGCTGGGCCATGTGGCGATGCACGAGCATGTCCTGTTCGACATCGTGCCGCCAGGCGCGACGGGCGACCGGCACGTGCCGATCCGGCCGGAGGACCGCTGGCAGGTCGACTACCGCTCCAACGAGACGGTCGCGAATGCCCATCAGACGGATGTCGGGATCGCCGCACGCGAGCTGGAACTCTACGCCGAAGATGGCGGCGCGGTCATCGTCGACCAGTCCGTCGCGGGGCTGTCGCGCGATGCCGAAGGCCTCGCCGCCGCCGCCCGCGCCTCGGGCGTCCACGTCGTCGCCAGCGCCGGACGCTACACCGACGCTTACCTGACCCCGGAGATGCGCGCGATGGACGTCGACGCGCTGACCGCCCGCTTCACCTCCGAGGTCACGCAGGGCCTCGACGGCACCACCATACGCGCGGGGCTCGTGGGCGAGATCGGTTGCTCCTGGCCGATGACAGAGCCCGAGCGCTGCGCCCTTCGGGCCGCCGCCCGCGCGGCGCGAGCCACCGGCGCCGCGCTCTCCGTCCATCCCGGCCGCGCCCCGAGCGCCTGCCTGGAGATCCTAGACATCGTCGAGGCGGAGGGCCATTCGCCCGCCCGCACCATTCTTTGCCATATGGACCGCACCCACCCGGACGGCAGCGGGATCACCACCCTGCTGGAGCGCGGCGCCAATGTCGAATGGGACTTCTTCGGCATCGAGCAGTCGCACTACTGGATGGGCGACACAGAGCTCCCGACCGACCGTGACCGCCTCCGCCTGATCGCGGGCTTCGCCGAGGATGGCCATGCCGAGCGGATCCTCGTCAGCCACGACATCTGCACGAAGACCCGCCTGCGCGCCTGGGGCGGCCACGGCTACGGACACATCCTGCGCAACGTGGTGCCGCTGATGCGGCGGATGGGTCTGGATCCCGGCCTGATCGACTGCCTGATCCGCGCCAACCCCCGCCGCCTGCTGACCCTGAAGGAGACCCACCCATGACGTTCCGCGGCACCTACACCGTGATGGTCACCGCCTTCGACGCGTCCGGCAAGCTGGATCTCGACGCCCAGGCGCGCTTCACCGACTGGCAGGTGCGCGAGGGGATCCACGGGCTGATCCCGCTGGGCTCCACCGGGGAGTTCCTGTCGCTGACGCCGGAGGAACGCCGTGCCGTCGCCAAGTGCGTCATCGACACGGTCGCGGGCCGCGTCCCCGTCCTGATCGGCGCGGGCGCCGAGAGTACCGACGAGGTGATCGACAATGTCGCCATGGCCGAGGACCTGGGCGCCGACGGGACGATGATCATCCCGCCCTTCTACTCGACGCCGACCCGGGACGAACTGATCCATCACTTCCGCCGCATCGGCGAGGCGGCGACGACCCCGGTGATGATCTACAACAATCCGGCCACGTCGAACGTCGACCTCGTGCCCGACCTCGTCGCCGAGCTCTCCTGGTTGCCGAATATCGACTACATCAAGGAATCGACGATGGACGTGACCCGCATCCGCGACATCCTCGAGATGTCCGAGGGGCGGATGACCGTCTTCGGCGGGATCATGGGGTTCGAGAGCTTCGTCGAGGGGGCGGAAGGTTGGGTCGCCGTCGGGTCCAACATCCTGCCGGGAAAGCTGGCGCGGCTGTTCACGCTGACGGCGGATGACGAGGATTACCACGCCGCGCGCGCGCTCTACCGCGAGGTGCTGCCGATCATCAGGCTGGTGGCGGGGCATCGCTACGTGTCGGGGAGCAAGGCGGCGCTCGGGATGATCGGGATCCCGATGGGCCAACCGCGCCCGCCACGCCTGCCACTGCCAGAGGCGGAGATGCCGGAGGCTCGCGCCGCCCTGGGCGCCGTGGGCCTGCTGCCAGAGGAAGCGGCCTGAGTGCCGGCGCGGCACTTCCTTTTCGACGGCCAGCCGGTTCCCTTCCGACCAGGTGACAGCATCGCGGCGGCTCTGGCCGCCGCCGGGCATAGCACCCTCGGGGTCCGGCGCAGCGGCGCGCCGCGCGGGCCCTATTGCGGCATGGGAATCTGCCACGATTGCCTCGTGACGGTCGACGGGCTTCGCGCCCGGCGCGCCTGCATGGTCGAAGCGGCTCCGGGGCAGGACGTGCTGAGCGAGGCGGACACGGTCCTCGCTCCCGGCACGCGGGTCGGTGCGCCCGTTCCGGCGCGATCCGCCGAGGCCGAGATCGTCGTCGTGGGTGCAGGCCCGGCGGGGCTCTCCGCCGCCAGCCACGCGGCGGAGTCGGGCGCGCGCGTTCTGGTGCTGGACGAGCGCGGCGAGGCGGGCGGCCAGTATTTCAAGCCCCGGAGCGACGGCTATCGCGGCGCCCGCGCCCCCGACCGCCAGCACCAGCGGGGCGCAGGCCTGCGGGCCCGGGCCGAGGCGTCCGGCGCGCGCCTGCTGACGGGACAGAACCTCTGGTTCGCCCGCGGCGAGACGGACGGTTTCGCGCTGCGCAGCCTCGGCGAGGCGGAGGGCTGGCATATCACGGCGCGAGCGGTGATCCTGGCGACCGGCGCCTATGAGCGGCCGCCGATGGTGCCCGGCTGGACGTTGCCCGGCGTGATGACGATCGGCGCCGCGCAGACACTCGCGCGGCGCTACGGCGTGTCTCCCGGCCAGCGCGTGCTGATCGCGGGCCATGGGCCGCTCGGGATGCAGCTTGCCGCCGAGCTTCTGGCCATCGGCGCGGACGTCGTGGCCCTGGCCGAGCGCGCCCGACCGCGCTCCGCCCGAGCGCTTGCCGACGCGATGGCGGCGGCACCACGCCTGGTACGCGACGGCGCATCCTATCGGCTGGCGCTCCTGCGGGCGGGGGTGCCGGTCCTGAGCGGATGGGAACTGGCCGAGGTGGAGGGCGAGGCCGGGTCCTTGAGCACCGTCCTGCGCGAGATCGCCACCGGCCGCACATGTCGCGTCGAGGCCGACATCGTCGCTGCCGGGGACGGCTTCGCGCCGCAGTTGGAGCTTGCGCGTCTGCTCGGGGTCCCGGTCGTCGCCGACGCGGCCAGCGGCGAGCTGCGCCCCGAGCGTGGCGAGACCGGGCGCACGCCGGTTCCTTGCGTCTGGATCGCTGGAGATGCCGGGGGCCTGGGCGGCGCGGAGATCGCCTCGGCGCAAGGCGAGCTCGCGGCGGCGGAAGCGTTGGAAGCCATCGGCCTGTCCAGCAGCACCGACCTCACCCCAACCCGCGCAGCGATGACGCGTGCCCGCCGCTTCCAGGCCGCGCTCTGGTCGCTCTACGCCGCGCCTCGGCGTGCGCTTCCGTCGGGCGACACGATCCTCTGCCGCTGCGAGGAGGTGACCGTCTCCACGGCCCGAGCGGCAATCGCCGAGGGCGCGGACGACCCTGCGACCCTCAAGCGCGCCACGCGCGTGGGCATGGGCCGCTGCCAGGGCCGCTACTGCCTGCCCGAAGCGCTGCGTTTGCTGACCGAGGCCGGGCATCCGCCCGCGCCCGCCTCGCTGTTCGCGCCGCAGATCCCCGCCCGCCCGGTTCCACTGGCGGCCCTGGCGCTCGAAAAGCCCGAATGGGGCGGTCATCGCGAGAGTGCGCCGACCGGGCGCCCAGGGTGGCCCGATCCCCGACCGCTCTCGGTCGCCCAAGCCGACCTGATCGTGATCGGAGGCGGCGTGACCGGGATCGCAGCCGCGCTCTACGCGGCGCGATCCGGCGCGAGGACCGTCTGCCTGGAGCGGGGGCGGATCAACGGCGAAGCCTCGGGCGGCAATGCGGGCAGCCTGCATCTGCAACTGCTCAGCTGGGATTACGGCGGCAAGGCGGTGGGCGATGGCGACCTGCAACTGCGGACTCTGCCGCTCCAGGCGGAATCGATCGCGCTGTGGCAGAGCCTCGAACGCGAGCTGGGCGCCGATTTCGAGATCGCGGTGACCGGCGGCCTGATGGTGGCCGAAAACCCCGATCAGATCGCCTTCCTGGAGGCGAAGGCTGCTGCGGAGGCTCGGGTCGGCATCGAGACGCGGGTGATCGACGGGGACGATGTACGCCGCATCGCGCCCGCGATCTCGGAGGAGATCGTCGCGGCCGCCTGGTGCCCCGGCGACGGAAAGATCAGTCCTCTCGCCGCGACCCCGCCGCTAGCGCGCGCCGCGCGCGGGGCGGGGGCCATCATCGAGGAGAACGCCCCGGTCCGTGCCATCGCCCGCGATGGCACGCGCTATGGGGTCGACACCCCCCGGGGCCGGGTGTTCGCGCCCCGCATCCTGATCGCCGCCGGGGGCTGGTCCGCCCATCTCGCGCGCCTGCTGGGGGCCGAGATTCCGATCAAGGGCGCGCCCCTCCAGATGGTCGTCACAGCGCCCGGTCCGGCGCTGGTGCCCTGCCTTCTCGCCCATGCGGATCGGCATCTGTCGATGAAGCAGACCGCCGCCGGTTCCGTCATCATCGGCGGCGCCTGGCCCGCGACGACCGGGTCCGCGGGGCATCCGCAGATCCTACCCGAGAGTCTGGAGGGGAACCTCTGGGTCGCGCAGCGCACCGTGCCTCAAGTCGGCAGTCTTCAAGTCGTCAGAAGCTGGGCCGCGATGAATATCGACATCGACGGCGCGCCGCTGATCGGCCCCGTTCCGGGCATCGACGGAGTGACGGTCGCGGCCACCGCGAACGGCTACACGTTGGGCCCGCTGATGGGTCGAGAGGCTGCCGCCACTGCCCTGACGGGGCGCCCGCGCCAGGACCTCCAGGCGTTCTCCTTCTCTCGCTTCGCCTGACCTCCAAGAGGATTGACATGCCAGACCTCAAGATCACCGCCGGCGCCTACACTTTCGATGCCAAGCTGGAGCGGGAGGCCGCGCCCAAGACGTGCGCCGCCTTCGAGGCGGCGATGCCCTTCATCGGCCAGATCGTGCATGTTCGCTGGTCCGGCGAGGGCGTCTGGATCCCCCTGGGCGACCGCGATTTCGGCGTCGGCTACGAAAACCACACCAGCCACCCCGCGCCCGGCCATATCATCCTCTACCCTGGCGGGATCAGCGAGACCGAGATCCTGCTGGCCTATGGGGGCGTCGATTTCTCGTCCATGATGGGCCAGCTCGCGGGCAACCACTTCATCACGCTGACCTCGGGCCAGGAGAACCTGATGGACCTGGGCAATCGCGTGCTCTGGGAGGGAGCGCAGGACATCCGGTTCGACTGTGCCTGAGGGCCGCCGGTGATCCGGCTCGCGCTCGTGGGACCGGGTCGCTGGGGGCGCATCCTCGTGGGATCCGTGCAAGGCGTCTCCGACAGGGTCGTTTTCACCCATGCCGTTGCCCGCTCCCCCGGCAAGTCGCGCGATTGGGCCATGCGCCACGCGCTCGTCCTGACCGACGATCTGGATGACGTGCTCGGTGACCCGGCGGTCGATGCGGTCGTCCTGGCCACGCCCCATTCGCAGCATCCGGCCCAGATCGAACGGGTCGTCCGCGCTGGCAAAGACCTGTTCTGCGAGAAGCCCATCGCCCTCGCCCTCGCCGAGGCGCGTCGCGCCCTCGCCGCGGTCGAAGAGGCTGGCATCGTCTTCCTGCCCGGTCACATCAGGCGGCACCTGCCCGCCGTGGCCGAGATGAAGCGCCGCATCGCTGCGGGCGATCTGGGGCGCCTGCTCCATGCCGAGGGCAACATGAGCAGCCATGTCGGTTTCGGCGAGGTCTACGAACCCGGGATGTGGCGTCTAGTCCCTGGGGAGAGCCCGGCCGGCGGCCAGGCCGCCGCGGGCATCCATGTCGTCGATCTGATGATCCATCTCCTCGGGCCGGTCGCCTCTCTGTCCGCCCAGAGCGACCGGCTGGTTCACGAGATCGACCATGACGACGTAACGACGCTGCTGATGCGGTTCGCGAGCCGGGCCACCGCCACCATGTCCACGATGACGGCGACGGCCAGGGAGTTCCGGCTCCAGGTCTTCGGAGAGCGCGGCTGGCTGGAGCTTCGGGGTCAGAACCGGCTCACCTGGGCGCCCGTGGAAGGGCCGAGCGCCTGCCTGACCTGGGACCGCATCTCGATGGAGCGCACGGAGCTGGAGGCGTTCGCCGCGGCGATCGCGGTACGAAAGCGCCATCCGATCCCGCCGCGCGAGGTCCTGAACGGCATCGCGGCATTCGAGGCCGTCTCCGTCTCCCTCGCCCAGGATCGCCGGATAGAGTTGGACGCGCTGCCGTAATGCAATAGGCGCCGGCGACGCGGCCTCGGGGGCGCGTTTCACCGTGCCGCTGCCGACTCCGCTCGATCCGTGTCACAGTGACGGTCCTGCTGATCGTGTCCCGTTCATCGGCCTTGTTGCACAAAGCCTGCCTAGGCTTCACGTCGCGAGTCCAGCGGCATAGCCGCGCGGCATATCCAAGCTCGCGCCCACCCGCTACCGCACCCTGAACTGTTCCAGCTACAACGCGTCGCTGCGTAAGCGCGGGTCGCTGACGGTCTAGTTCGATCCTAACATGGCTCGGCGCGCGGCGCCTTCGGGCAGGCGCGGGCGTCAGCAGACCCCACCGGACGCAGCGATCCAGGCCTGTTTGACGATCCAAGTGCTGTTCGGCCTGCCGCTCCGTCACACGACCGGCTACGTGGCGAGCCTGCTGAAGCTCGCGGGCCTCGACTGGCCGGTGCCGGACTGCTCGACGCTGTGCCGCCGCCAGAGGACGCTCGCCGTACAGCTGCCCTATGGGGGCTCGGGCGGGCCGCTGCACCTACTCGTGGACAGCACGGGCATCAAGGTCCGCGGCGAGGGGTAAGGAGGATCGGGGCTCGGTCCAGTGGACCGAGACCCCGACGAACGGCACGCGCGTAGGCACGGCAGCGCGAAGCGGCGCATCTGGCGCAAGGTCCATCTGGCCATCGACGAGGGTGAGGAGTATCAGGAAACGGTCCGGGAGAGCGTTTCCCTGACGAACATGGAGGTGCGGGCGGTCGAGATCACCGGTAGCGGCGTGGGCGACGCGCCGATTCTGCCCGGCCTGCTGTCTCAGATCCCCGCGGACGAGCCGATCGCCTCGGACACCGCCGATGGCGCCTGTGACGGTCGAGCCTGCCACGACACCATCGCAGACCGGGGCGCGGAAACGATCACCCCTCCGCGCCGCAACGCCAAGCTCTGGAAGAAGGAAAGCCCCGGGGCGGGGGCGAGGAACGAGTCCCTGCGCGCCATCAAGCGCTTCGGCCGGACGCTCTGGCGGAAGTGGACCGGCTAACACCGACGAAGCCGGGTCGAGACCAAGATGAACTGCCTGAAGCTGCTCGGTCAGAAGTTCATGACCCGGGACTTCGGCCGCCAGACCGCCGAACTCCATGTCCGCATCGCCATCCTCAATCGCTTCACCGCCTTGGGCATCCCCGTCACGCAGCCCGTCGGCTGACGTCAAACCGGGAGAGGGGAACTCCGGCCGCCAGACGAATTGCGCAATAAGGCCCCGCCGAACCACAAGCGCGTTTACCGCTTCATGCGCGAGCACGTCCGGTTTCTAGCTCGCCATTCGGGGCGCCCAGAAGGCCGGAGCCATGAGGGGCCTATCTCCGTGGATCGCTCGAACCCTCGGTGCTCCGACGCCTTCGAGCTCGGCTGTGATGGTGGCGTCAAGATCCGCATCGCCTTCGCTCTCGACTGCTCCGACGCGGGGCGATCGGCTACGTCGCCACCACCGAGGGTCTCAAGGGCGCCGATATTCAGAACCTCATGATTGCTTCCGTCGAAAGCCGCTTCGGACCCGTAAACCGCTTGCCGCACACCATCGAATGGCTCTCAGACAACGGCTCAAGCAACAGCGCCGTCGAAACCCGCGCCCTGGCCCGGGAGATCGGCCTCGAGCCATGCACCACGCCTGTTCGAAGCCCACAGTCGAACGGCATGGCAGAAACCTTTAACCGCACGATGAACCGCGATGGCGCCCGCGTTGCCGCCCGACCGAGTCTCGCATCCATCATTGAACAACTCCCCGCCAGGTTCGAGCACTACACCACCGTTCACCCGCACCAAGCGCTCGGCTACAGATCACCCCGCAAGCGCCGGGTGCAGATCGGCTCCACACCCCCCCAGCGCGTCGACGAGGAGATCATACGCCCCTCCGACGTCGTGGTGACCTTCCACGAAGTTGCCCTCGTCCGCCTGGTGGGGGCGCTCACGATCGAGCAGAATGACGCATGGGCCGTCGCCCGGCGCTACATTGGACCGGAACCGCTCGCCCGCATCACAGATACTCAGAACACCAGGCTGCCCGCGGTGGCGTCCCGACAAGCCAAGGCCTCCCCGAACGCCCGCGATCCCACACCACCCCGCGAGGCACTACCCGCGGCGCGCCCCAATTCCCGTGCCTATGATCACTTGCAGCCGCTCGGTCTCTCCCCTATTCCCTCGTTCGCGTTGGGGTGTAGCCAAGTGGTAAGGCAGCGGTTTTTGGTACCGTGTACCGTAGGTTCGAATCCTACCACCCCAGCCAATAATTCCTTCAAGTATAACCCATCGTCGAAACCGCAGGCCCACTTGGGGCGTCGTTGCACGAAGGCGGCCCCCGAACTGACCGGACAGGCTCTCCCATTCCCGGGACGGATTAGGACTGCCGCTCTCGTCATGACTGGTCACAATCCGCGGTCCGGGATCCCGAGCGGCCGCAGCGGCGCCGGCGTCGATCGACGGCTGAGAAACTTGCGAAGATCGTGGAGCGCACGGGCCGGGTCTGACGGTGAGCCCCTTGGCGCGCCGGCACGGATCTAGTCCAGCCAACTCTTCCACTGGCGCAGGCTGGCGGCTCAGAGGGCGCTGACGGCCGCCGATACGGGCAAGCAAGTGTTGGCGGCGTCTGAGGACAGTGCCCTCTGGGGCCAGGTTCGGGAGCTTCAGCGACTCCTCTAGGGAAAAAGATCACGGAGCCTGGGATATTGCGCGGGGCGCTGGACGTGGCCGCCCCCGAAAAGCGCTCTTTGCGCTTGCTTTCGTGGCGGGGGGATCGGGACGGGGGAGGTTCGCGATGAGCGCCGCGGCCGGAGCGCTCGGCGTGGCGCGCTCGAGTCTCTGGCAGCGCGAACTGGGCGAGAGGGAGTGCTGGCCCCCCTTGGCTCGTCGCGTCCGCCCGCCCGCACCCGAGGATGGACTGCTCGTACAGATCAGGGTCGTGATCGGCGACATGCCGACCTATGACTACCGGTGGGTCCACGCGATCTTGCGTCCACAGGTGCGCAACTCGGCGAGCCGGGCCCGAACCACAAGCGCGTTTACTGGGTCATGCGCGCTCATGGGCTGCTGCTCGCCCGCCAATTCGGGCGGACAGTCAAACGGCGGCACGATGGGCGCATCGCCTTGGACCACTCGAACCTCGGATGGTGCTCGAACGCCTTCGAGATCGGCTCCGACGATAGCGACGATGTCCGGTTCCGGATAGATAGTGGTCGACCGGACCGTGCCTTGGTCGTTCCTCACCCTTCGCTCTCGACTGCTGCGACCGCGAGACGCCCGGCTTCGTCGCCACGAAGGGCGTCATCACGGGCGAGAACGTCCGAGACCTCATGACCTGAGCCCCGACTTTCCTCCGGCTGTGGGGAGAGTCCTGGGGGTGATGT
>CAZWWR010000002.1:0-68263 GCA_964637265.1 uncultured Jannaschia sp. | reverse complement strand
CCTCGGCGATCTCGCGCACCTGCGCGGCCGTCACCGTGGCCACCGTCTCGCGGCCTGGCTTCTCAGCGCCGCGCGGACGGTTGCGCTTGCCCTGGGGCTTCAGGCCCGCGGCCTTCTTCAGGTAGTAAGACGCCGGGGGCGTCTTGATGTCCATCGTGAAGGACTTGTCCTGGTAGTACGAGATCACGGTGGGGCACGGAGCGCCGGGCTCCATGTCCGCGGTGCGGGCGTTGAACGCCTTCGTGAACTCCATGATGTTGATCCCGCGCTGGCCAAGCGCCGGGCCCACGGGGGGGCTCGGGTTGGCCTTGCCGGCCGGGATCTGCAGCTTCAGCGTGCCGACGAGCTTCTTCGCCACCGGTCTCTCCTTCTGTCAGGCGACGGGCAGAGGCCCGTCCTACATCCGCCCCGCCGGGATCCGGCAGGGGTCGTGCCGTGGTTCGCTCCGCCCGCCCGACAGGGGGGCTCGGCTCCCACGTCCCTCACGCCGCGGTCAGCTCGCCTTGCTGACCTGCGTGAATTTCAGCTCGACCGGTGTCGCCCGGCCGAAGATCGAGACGCTCACCTTCAGGGACTGCGCCTCGTCGTCCACGTCCTCGACCTGACCCGAGAACCCCTCGAACGGCCCGTCGATGACGTTCACGTTCTCGCCCACCTCGAAGGTGATGAGCGAACGGGGCGCCTCCTGCCCCTCCTCGACACGGCCGAGGATCTGCTCCACCTCGGCGTCGCGCATCGGCATCGGCCGACCCTGGGGGCCCAGGAAGCCCGTGACGCGGTTGATGTTCGTGATGAGGTGGTAGCCCTCGTCCGTCATCTCCATCCGCACCAGGACGTAGCCCGGCATGAAGCGCCGCTCGGTCTGGACCTTCTTGCCGCGGCGGACCTCGATCACCTCCTCGGTGGGGACGAGCACCTCCTCGATCTGGTCCTCGAGCTCGTTCTCGGCCACGGCCGTGCGGATCTGCTCGGCCACGCGCTTCTCGAAGTTGGACAGCACGCTGACCGAGTACCACCGCTTCGCCATCGTCTCGCGTTCCTTCCGGGCCGCGGTCCCCCGCGGAAAACGAAGCGACGCGCATCCGAATCAATGCGCGCCGCCCATGTCGTGAATCCGCGCCGCCCTACCGCCGGGGCCAACGCGATGCAAGGGGAGCGCTAGAACGCCTCCAGCACCGCGGTCAGGCCCGTGCGGATCAGAAGGTCCACGAGGAAGAAGAACGCCGCCGTCAGCATCGCGAGCGCGAACACCATCGCCGAGGTCAGCAGCACCTCGCGCCGGCCCGGCCAGGAGATCTTGGAGACCTCCGCCCGCACCTGGTTGACGAACTGAACGGGGTTGGTGGCCATCTACTCGTCCTCTCGCTCGCAGGCGACATGGCGGCGCGCGACCCTCGATGCAAGGCTCGCCCGCACCCGGGCCCTCGTCATGCTCGGCGGCCGCGCTTGGCAGGGGCAGCAGGATTCGAACCCGCGACCTACGGATTTGGAATCCGTTGCTCTACCAACTGAGCTATACCCCTAGCGCCATGCGCGGGATAATCCGCGGCCCTCCCCGATGCAAGCCTCCTCCCGCAGGCCCGCCGCGGCGGCCGCCTCTCTCCAGACCGCCGGGATCGCGCGCCACAGCTCCGGCCGGGCCGCGCGGACCTGGGGGGACGGGTGGGCCGATGCGAAGACCGCGAGTCCCCGGGCGGCCAGACGGTTTCCCGCCGCCGCGGCCGTCCGGCCCACGGTGACGGCCGCGGCGAGCTGAGGCAGCAGCGCGAGGAACGGATCGAGGGCGTCGAGACCGGCCCGACGCTCCGCGGCGGTGAGGCGGGTGGTTCCGTTCCACCAGGGCACGGCGTTCCAGATCGCCACCCCGCCGCGCGGCACGCCGGCCTCCCGGAGGAAGGCACGGCCGGCGCGCGCCGTGGGGGACGGGTTGTCGAAGCTCACGAACCCGGCGTCCCCGTCCCGGCGCCCTGCCCCGGGACCGGGCTTCTCGAGCAGGAGGAGCAGCCGCGCGTCCGTTCCGCCGTCGCAGGGGTCGAGGTCCGGGACCATCGCGCCGGGCCCGGCCGCGGCGCGCAGTCGTGCGCAGAACGCCGCGAGCGGGGCGGCGTGACGGGCGCGGAGGAGGGCCCGGCGCGCTCGGATCGCCGCCGGGTCGTCGAGGAGACCGGTCATGGGAGCCGAACGCGTCGGACCGCCCCGGCGTTCGCTACCCGCGCCCGGGGCCGCGTTGACCCGGCGGAGCCGCTCGTGCGATGCCCGTCCGCGTGACGACGCGAGGAGGCCCGATGCCCGAGGATGCGAACCCCGAGCCGGGGACCGTGCCTGCCGAGGGCCCCGCGGAGGTCGACGAGTACGGCCCGTTCGGCGCCCCACTCTTCGACGGCCCGGAGGCGCGCAGCCTGCGTCGCGTCGGCGTGATCGACATCGGCTCGAACTCCGTCCGCCTCGTGGTGTTCGACGGCGCGGCCCGGAGCCCGGCATACTTCTACAACGAGAAGATCCTATGCGGCCTCGGCGCCGGCCTCGGGGAGAGCGGCCGGCTCAATCCCGAGGGCCGGGAGCGGGCGATGGCCGCCCTCCGGCGCTTCGCGATCTTGGCCCGCGGGATGGAGGTGAACTCGCTCACCGCTGTCGCTACGGCCGCGATGCGCGAGGCCCGGGACGGCCCCGCGTTCAAGGCGGAGGTCGAGGCCGCGACCGGCCTGCGGATCCAGGTGATCGACGGCGCGGAGGAGGCGCGCCTGTCCGGGCAGGGGGTGCTCCTCGGCTGGCCCGATGCGGAGGGCCTGATGTGCGACATCGGGGGCTCGTCGATGGAGCTCGCCGAGGTCGGCGGGGGCCGCGTGCATGCCGGGGTCAGCGGCAAGCTCGGGCCGCTCAAGCTCGCCGGCTGCCCGAGCGAGAAGGCCCGCGCCGCGGAGATCGAGCGATCGCTCGAGGCGCTCACGGAGGGTCTCGAGGACAGGTACGAGCGTCTCTACCTCGTGGGCGGCTCATGGCGGGCCATCGCGCGCATCGACATGGAACGCCGGAGCTACCCGCTCAAGGTGCTGCACGAGTACTCGATGACGGCGGACGACCTTGCCGAGACCTTCGAGTTCATCCGCGAGACGGACATGTCCGACCTGGGCAAGCGGACGTCGACATCGAAGGCCCGGATGGAACTCGTGCCGATCGCGGCGGAGGTGCTCTCTGCGGTGGTCGGGCGATTCCGTCCGAAGGAGATCGCGATCAGCTCCTACGGCATCCGGGAAGGCCTGCTCTTCGGACGCATGCCGGAGGCGCTCAGGGAACGGGATCCGCTGATCGAGAGCGCGCGCTTCGCGGAGGCCAAGGACGCCCGACTGCCGGGCTTCGGGCGGGTGCTCTACCGCTTCGTCGCGCCGCTGTTCCCGCAGGCGGACGAGAGGCGGATGCGGCTTATACGGGCCTGCTGCCTGCTTCACGACGTCTCGTGGCGCGCCCATCCCGACTACCGCGCCGAGATCTGCTTCGACAACGCGACCCGCGCCAATCTCGGCGGCCTCACCCATTCGGAACGGGTCTATCTCGGCCTGGCCCTGCTTCACCGCTACAAGAACAAGCGCAACGGCACACGCTTCGAGCCGCTGGCGGGACTGATCTCGGAGGACGACGTCCGGCAGGCCGAGGTCGTCGGCAAGGCCCTGCGCTTCGGCGCGATGTTCTCGGCACAGGACCAGGACCTCATGGGCCGTCTGCGGCACGACCCGAAGGCCGGCACGCTCGAACTCACGCTGCCGTCGGGCGCGGGAGAGGCCCTCTACGGCGAGGTCGCCGACGCCCGGTTCCGGTCGCTCGCCTCCTCCCTCGACGCGGAGCCGGACGTTCGGGTGGGCGACGGCGACTGAGGTGGCGGCGACCGCGGGACGGTCGATCTGCCGCTCGGTCGCTTCATACCCGGATGCGAGGTCAGCCATCTGGCTACCCAGTCGTGCGGATGGCGGGGACGATTTCGCAACCCGAGGCTAGTCGAAGGGTAGCAGTGCCGCAGACTTGATCTGCGGGTGGCCGGAGATACGACCGCGCATCTCAGGCGTGAGCAGTCCGCTCCTGGGCCGCCAGGACAGCTTCTAATTCCGGGCGTTGCCCTCCGGGCCGTACTGGTCCGAAGAGTGCACAGGTCCAGACCGCGCATGCGGGTGAACGACCAGGGGCGGACTTGGCCGGTGGATAGAGCCGTCCCGGCCCCGGAGGTCATATTGGACCCCGCCCACGCGAGAGAGCCAGTGTCGCGCTACGCCGCAGCGCACTCCACCCGGGAGAGGGCGGCATGGAGAACCTCGACGCCTGCACCGGGGCGGGTGGAGCCTTCGGACAAAGCCCGCCGCCACCCCCGGGCGCCTGGACGCCCCGTGAACAGCCCGAGCATGTGACGCGTGACGTCGTGCAGACGACCGCCCGACGCGAGATGCTCTTCGATGTGGGGAACCATCGCGAGTACCGCGTCCTCGGGGGCCCCGAGCGGATCGGGGCTGCCGAAGATGCGGGAATCGGCGCGGAGCAGGATCGCTGCAGGATCGTGATAGGCCGCACGGCCGATCATCACGCCGTCCATACCTTCCGCGAGGTGGCTCTCGGCTTCATCCAGCGTTGAGATTCCGCCGTTGATGGAGAGGCGAAGCCCGGGGAACCGGTCCTTCATCGCATAGACGAGGCGATAGTCGAGCGGGGGAACCTCGCGGTTCTGCTTCGGGCTCAGTCCCTCCAGCCAGGCCTTCCGAGCATGGATGATGACCCTCCGGACGCCCACGTCTCTGATCCGCTCGAGGAACTCGGGGAGCACGCGGTCAGGGTCCTGCTCGTCCACGCCGATCCGGCACTTGACCGTGACCGGAACCGGGCCAGCGGCGTCGATCATCGCGCTCGCGCTGTCGGCGACGAGGGCCGGTCGCTCCATCAGGACGGCCCCGAAGCAGCCGGACTGGACACGGTCGGACGGGCAGCCGACGTTGAGGTTGATCTCACCGAACCCCAGGCCCGCGCAGAGCGCGGAGGCCTCCGCCAGCTCGCCCGGATCACTCCCTCCCAGTTGCACCGCGAGGGGGTACTCGCTCGGGGCATGGTCGAGCAGCCGATGAGCCCCTCCCCGGACGAGGGCGGCACTCGTCACCATCTCGGTGTAGAGCAGGCACCGCCGCGAGAGCAGGCGGTGAAACGCGCGGCAGTGACGGTCCGTCCAAGCCATCATCGGCGCAACAGCGAGCCGCGCGGCACCGGCGACGGGGTCTGCGTTGGTCTGATCCATCATCTCGCTCGCACGCGAACGTCCGGTCTGTGCGACCATCGAGTTGCCCTATGGAACCTGCGCCGTCCGCCTTTCCCCCTACCACTGAAGCATCAGCCGCGGACGTGAACGCGACGGTCGCTTCGTGCGGCCATGACGAGGCAAACCGCGACCCGTCAGCCGTAACGGAAGCTCAGCTTCCGGTCGCCTGCTCTTCCACAGAGGGGGGCGGCGTATCGGTCGGGTCGTCGCCCGCCGGCGCCTTCGCCCTAGGACGTGATCGTGTGCCGCTGGTGCGACTGCGGCTGCGTGCCGGTGCGCGGCGGGTCGCCTTCTTGGCCTCCGGCTCGTCTTCCGAGGTCGCCTCAGCCTGCGGCTCGTCAGTCGCGGCGGGAGTTGCTTCGGCCTTCGCCGCAGCTTCGATCTCGGCCGCCTCGCGGGCCTCGGGCGTCTCGACGAGACCGCTATCGGCGGCCTCGGCCTCCGTGCCCCGCGGATCGTCCGTGGCCTCGCCGCTCCGGAAGCGCGGCCCCCGCCCCTCGGGGCGATCGTCCGGTCTCGCCTCCTCGCGCGTCTCGTCGCGCCGGTTGCGCTCTCGGGGCTGCTGCCCGCCCTGGGGCGTGGCCTCGTCCCGCTGGTTCTGGCGCCCGCCCCCCTGGCCGCCGGATTGCTGGGAATGGCCCTGCTGGTTCTGCGGTCCGCCCTGCTGATCGCGGCGGGCATCCAGCTCACGCTGCGCCTGCGCCAGCATGCGGGTGTAATGCTCGGCGTGCTGCTGGAAGTTCTCGGTCGCGACGCGGTCGCCGGCCAGCTGCGCGTCCCGGGCAAGCTGGTTGTACTTCTCGATGACCTGACTCGGGGTTCCGCGAACCTTGCCCTCTGGTCCCGAACTGTCGAACACGCGGTTGACGATGTTGCCGGAGGGCCGGTTGCGGTTGTTCTTGGACCGCGAACGGGATTTCGAGGATCTCATGGACTGGCTATTCCGATCTTGCGAGCGCCGCGCGCCCCAATGAATGAACCGAGCCGCCCGGACACCCCCCGATGGGGGCAACGGAACACGACGGTCGGTCAGGCAGGCCCGTCTGCGCGCGAGGAAGAGGCGCGTCGCGATCTGAGCCGCTTCAGTGTTATGGGAGGCGGCCGGACGGGTCGCAAGGGAAAAGGCGCAGATCAGAGCGGTTTTTTGCCGGCCGCGACCCTCTCCCGCCCATCAAGATCCGGATGGAGGCGGACTGCCTCGAGACCCGCCGCGCGCATCAAGTGGACGACCTCGCCCCCCTGCCCGACCCCGAGCTCGAGCATAAGACGACCACCGGGAAGGAGCCGCTCCGGAGCCTGGTCGATGATCCGCCGATAGTCGGCCAATCCGTCCCCCGGGTCACCCAAGGGGACAAGGGCCGCCTCCGGCTCCCACGCAAGCTCGGGAGCGAGGCCCGCACGTTCGCGTGGGGCTACGTAGGGCGGATTGGAGACGATGAGGTCGAATTGCCCGGCGACGCCGGTAAGCCAGTCGCCCAGTTGGAGCCGAACCCTGGACGCGAGCCCGAGCCTGGACGCGTTCTCGCGGGCGACTGCCAAGGCGGGTCGCGACGAATCGATCCCGGTGCCCTCCGCGTCGGGTCTTTCGGCCAGGATCGAGAGCAGTACACAGCCGGAGCCGGTGCCGAGATCGCAGACGGTCCGGGCCGGACCGTCCAAGGCTTGCTCAACGAGGATTTCCGTCTCCGGGCGGGGATCGAGTACGTCGCGCGTTACCCGAAACTCATGCCTCCAGAATGCCCGGCGGCCAGTGATATGGGAAACCGGCTCGCGTGCCGCCCGACGCGCGATCACCGCTCCGAACGCCTGAGGATCCGGCAGTTCGTCACCCGGCCAGGTTCCGCCCGCGACGTGCTCGAGCAATCGTCGCGCATCTCGCGCCGGATCGGGAACGCCGGCCTCCCGCAGACGTGCGATCGCTACAGCGAGAGCGGTGCCTGCGTTCACTGCTCGCTCTCGGCCAGCAGTCGCGCCTGGTGATCCGCGACGAGTGCGTCGGTCACGTCGTCCAGGGCGACACCGGCCATCATCGCCTCGATCTTGTAGAGCGTGAGGCCGATGCGGTGATCGGTGACCCGTCCCTGCGGGAAGTTGTAGGTCCGGATTCTCTCCGATCGGTCCCCACCGCCGACCTGTGCGCGTCGATCGGCCGACCGACGCGCATCGGCGTCGGACCGTGCGCGATCATTCAGCCGCGCACGGAGCACCTGCATCGCGATCTCCCGGTTGCGGTGCTGCGACTTCTCGGAGCTCGTGACGACGATGCCGGTGGGCAGGTGCGTGATGCGGACGGCCGAATCGGTCGTGTTCACATGCTGGCCGCCGGCGCCGGATGCGCGCATCGTGTCGATGCGGATGTCCTCCGGCGCGATCTCGACATCTACCTCTTCCGCCTCCGGCAGTACGGCGACCGTCGCCGCGGATGTGTGGATACGCCCCCCCGACTCGGTGGAGGGCACCCGCTGCACACGATGAACGCCGGACTCGAACTTCATCCGTCCGAAGACGCCCTCGCCGTCGATCCGTGCGATTCCTTCCTTCAGTCCTCCGAGATCGGTCTCCTGCCTCTCGACCGGATCGAACGTCCAGCCCCGTGTCTCGGCGTGCCGGCGATACATTTCCCAGAGATCCCCGGCGAAGAGAGCCGCTTCCTCCCCTCCCGTTCCTGGACGTATCTCCAGTATTGCGGAACCTGCATCGGCCGCGTCCCGTGGGAGGAGTGCGAACCGGAGGGCTTGACCCTCCATATCGGCTCGCGCCTCCAACTCGCGGAGTTCTTCCTCCGCAAGGGCACGCATCTCGGGATCGGACATGAGGGCGCGCGCACCTTCGATCTCCTCCCCGATCTCGAGATAGGTGCGCGCCCGCTCAGCAACGGGGCGCATCTCCGCGTACTCCTTCGTGAGCTGAACGAGTTCCTCCGGCGTCGGCGCTTCTCCGAGGCGTGCCTCGACATACTCGTAGCGGTCGATGATCTGGCGGAGGCGGTCATGGCTGATCATGCCGCCCTGTCGCCGCACGCCCCGCCCCGGTCAAGAGCCGGAACCATGTCGGATCGGGGGGACGGCGATGGCGGGAGCGTCCATTCTGATGGGCGCCCGAGTTTCCCCAAGCTTGGCGTCAGGCAATCTCCAGAGCTCCACCCTCCTCAGTCGAAGCGAACGTAAAGCGTCGCGACGGCCTCGGACATGCTGTTTGACTGCGTGATGCCTACGTTGAGGATCGTGCCGGCGGCGAAAGGGATCGGGGCGCTCCGGTAGTCGCCGACGCCGGAACATGGGCCCGCGGTAGAACCGGAGACCGAGACTGCGCCCGCACTCTGCAACAGCCCGTTGACGGAAGGTGCGAAGCTCGCCGACCCCCCGCCGCCACTCAACACCGAGATGCTCATGGCCATCACCCTGCCGGCGAACGGCATGACCGGACCGGCGCTCGTCATGCTGCCGTTGCCGTAGGCGAATGAATTGCCGGCGCTCACGACTTTACGCTCGCCGACAACCGCCATGATCTGCCCGCCAAGCGAGCCGGCTGCGGAGCCCGTACCGGCCAGGCCACCGGGCAGCGTGACAGCACCGGTCGCCCGGTCGCAGACGAGCGCATCGTGCCACGCGCTTCCGTCAGGGGAGACCTTCACGGAGAAGTCGTCCTGCCCCGCGAGGCCCATCTCCGCCCGGCCCGACCAGTTGCTCTGGAACAGAAGGCTCGACGTTTCGCCTTGGCTCGCCTTGTTCACCGTGACGCGATGCCCGGACCCGGCGTGGCTCAACAAGGTCGCGGCGCCGGCGACGGAGAGGACATTCGTCGAATCCGCATCGGTGCCGACACCAAGCCGCGGGAAGCGCTCGGTCGCCCCTCCACCGCCGTTGCCGGACGCCTGGAGCGTCCAGGTAGACCCGTCGTAAACGAGAAGGGCCCCATCGGCCTCCGACCAGGCGCGCCAGCCCGGGCGTGGCGAGAGGAAGAGCCATGCGGCGTCGCGCCGGACTGCGACCTTGCCCGCCTGTCCTGCCCATTCGCCGGCCGGGGCCTGCCCGACGATATGCCTCTCACCGGTGACCGGCGTGACCGGAGGGGTATCCTCGGGGGAACGGGGAACGGAGAGGTGCACCATAGAGTCGAGCGCCCAGATGGCCTCGTTATGGGTGATGTGCTTCTGCGCCTGCGCCGAGGCGATCAGCGGCAGGTCGAGGTTGGGCGTGAGCAGGTCGGTCATGATGCCTCCGGTCTGGTCGGAAGCGCGGCGCGGAGGCGCAGCGGGCAAGCGGAATGCGCCGCCGCCACGCCTCCCGTGACGAATTGACCGGAACGTCCGGAGGAGCGGTTAACCGGAGGTTAGCCCGACACGTCGACGCCGGCGGCACCCAGCCAACGCTCCACCCGCGCGCGGTTCACTCCGAGGTCCGAATGCCCGAAGCGCGACCGGCTCCACACCGTCAGGCGGCTGCCTCCCTCCTCCGGACGGACGGCGATGGAGATCGCGTCGGGGAAACCCATGACCCGAGAGCGCTGGACGAAGGTCATGATGCCCTCTTCCGGTCCGCCGGCGATGAGTTCGGTGCGTGGCTCGGCCAAGGCCACCGCCTCGAGGCGCGCGCCGAGATCTGCGGGGGCCTGAGGGACGAGTATGGGAAGCCGATCGCCTTCCGGAGCGATGCGGTACTCGTTCGGCTTGCCTGTCGTGGAGCCCGGCGCCTCAGGGTCGGCATGCCATGTCTCAGGGGGCATCTCGGCGGATCGGAACATCAGGGGCCCTCCAGCGGCAACCGCGCCGGCACCGAGGAGGAACAGCACGAGACCGAGGCGTTTCATCGACAAGGAACTAGGCAGGCCAGACCCAAAGGCCAGACGAAGTCGAACTCTCCTGAGCGAAGTACAGGGGCATGCCCGCAGCTACCATGGTCAGCATGAAACTCCCGTCCCTTGGGTTTCCCAAGACTGTGCGGACCTTATAATTCATTATAGAATGCCCCGGCCATCGGCCGATGGTGCGGGTGAAGGGACTCGAACCCCCACGCCTCGCGGCGCCAGAACCTAAATCTGGTGCGTCTACCAGTTCCGCCACACCCGCGCCGCCGGCGCTCTAGCATCGGCTGCGTACACGGGGAAGAGATGAAGCACCTCCGTCACGCAGCGAAGTCCGTGATCACCGCCACGCCCGGAGGCGTGGGCCCATCGAAGGCTGCGAGTTCCTGACCGACGTCGGACAATGCGACCTTACGGGCGATCAGGGGAGCCATGTCGACCCGTCCCGTCGTGATCAGATCGAGAAGCGCCGGGTATCGCCAGGAGGGCATCCCGCGCGTTCCGAACAGCGCGAGGTTTCCTTGGTACACCGCGCTCATGTTCACCTCCATCCGCGCGGTGTGGCCGACGGGCATGCCGACCTGGACGTGCCGACCGAGGGGACGCAGGCATTCGAGGCTTCCGTTCACCGTCGCCGGTATTCCAAGCGCCTCCACGGCGACATGGGCGCCCCCACCTGTCGCCTCGCGCACGGCCGCCGCGGCGTCAGAGCCGCCGGCGACAGCCGCATCGATACCCAGAGACAGGGCGTGGTCGAGTTTCTCCCGCACCACGTCGACCACCACGACGCGGGCGCCCATAGCCCGTCCGAGGATCGCTGCCGAAAGCCCGATGCCCCCGGTGCCGAAAACGGCGAGCCACTCCCCGGGCATCAGCGCGGCCCGCCCCGTGAGCGCATGCCACGCCGTCGTGACCCGACAGCCGAGCCCTGCGGCGATGGTCGCACTCAAACCCTCGGGAAGATGGGTCAGGTTGCCATCGCGTGGGACAGCCACGTAGGTCGCAAACGCTCCGGGCTGCAGGAAGCCAGGGATGCGTTGATCGAGGCATGTGTTCTGCGCGCCCATCCGGCATTGCGGGCAGGTGCCGCATGCGAGGATGAACGGGGCGATGAGACGATCGCCGATCGCGTGGATGGCTTCCGGCCCCGCCTCGACAACACGTCCGCAGTACTCGTGCCCGCCGATATGGCCCGGCTTCACAGCCGGATGCTCGCCCACCCACCCATGCCAGTCCGATCGGCAGACACCGCAAGCCTCCACCTCCAGCACGACGCCATCGCGAGGACACTGGGGATCCGGCACTTCCTCGACTACGGGCGGCTCGCGGAACTCCTTCAGGACGGCTGCACGCATGATCTCGGTCCTCCCCGGCGTACGCCTACCGCCACTATGGCGCGGTGGGAAAGTCGATAGCGCGTAGCCGTGCGCCCGAGACCTGAAGCGAGTCGATGCGCAAGCACCCACGACTGGCCGAGCCTATGAGTTTGCTGCCTGACCTGCCGCGCGTTCCGAGGGACGCCCAGGGATCTAGCCGTAAGTCAAGGAACGCAGGCCAAGGGAGAGGGTGAGATGCGTACGTTTGATCGTCGGTGCGTTGCCCCGGCGCACGTTCTGATCCTCGCAGGATTGCGCCTCCGCGCGGAGCCATTCAGGCGGGGCTAGGCCATCTCCGACGGCTCACCGCCTCGATCGCGCCCTAGAGGATACTAAACGTTGGACCCTCGGTCGCGCGACAGCGCCAAACACTCTCAGCCCTCGATCATCTCGACGCGGTAGCTCTCGATCACCGGATTGGCCAACAGCCCTTCGCACATCCGGCGAACCTCCGACTCCCCGGCCCCGGGGGCAAGATCGAGTTCGATCACCTTGCCTTGCCGTACACCCTCGACGCCTTCGAACCCCATCGCGCTCAGCGCATGCCGGATCGCCTCGCCCTGCGGGTCGAGCACGCCGTCCTTCAGCATCACGGTTACGGAGGCGCGTGGCATCAGTTGATGAGCGTGGGCTTCGTGACGACGGGCGCGTTGTGCGGCAGCACCCCGAGCCGTCGCGCGACCTCGGTATAGGCATCCGCGAGGTTGCCCAGGTCGCGGCGGAAGACATCCTTGTCGAGCTTCCGCCCGGTATCCGCATCCCATAGCCGGCAGGAATCCGGGCTGATCTCGTCGGCGAGGATCAGACGCTGGAAATCGCCATCCCATATGCGGCCGATCTCGATCTTAAAGTCGACGAGGCGGATTCCCACGGCCATCATGCATCCAGTGAGGAAATCGTTCACCCGCAATGCGAGGGAGACCATGTCATCGAGGTCCTGCTGTGTCGCCCAGCCGAAGGCGAGGATGTGCTCCTCCG
This sequence comes from uncultured Jannaschia sp., assembly GCA_964637265.1. GTDB lineage: Bacteria > Pseudomonadota > Alphaproteobacteria > Rhodobacterales > Rhodobacteraceae > Jannaschia. The sequence continues at coordinate 55,819 of CAZWWR010000002.1, read as the reverse complement.
CGACCATCGGGTCTCCCAGCTTGTCGTCCTTGAAGTAGAACTCGACGATCGGCCGGGGTAGCGTGCTGCCCTCCTCGAGGCCGAGCCGTTCGGAAAGCGAACCCGCTGCGATGTTGCGCACCACCACCTCGAGCGGGATGATCTCGACCGCCCGGATCAGCTGCTCCCGCATGTTCAGGCGCTTGATGAAATGCGTCGGTACGCCGATGTGGCCAAGCCCCGTCATGAAGAACTCGCTCAACCGGTTGTTGAGCACGCCCTTCCCCTCGACCACGTCACGTTTCGCCGCATTGTAGGCGGTCGCATCGTCCTTGAAATACTGAACGAGAGTGCCCGGTTCGGGCCCCTCGTACAATATCTTCGCCTTGCCTTCGTAGACCTTCTTGCGGCGGGACATGAGCGCTCCGGGGCGACGGGGGTTGCGCGGGACATAAGCGAAGGCCCCTCCTGCCGCAAGCGAGCCGCACTTGCGGGCCCCGCGGCGGAGCCGCATATCGGAGGCGGTCCAGCCAGCAGACGGGAGGGTGCACATGACCCAGTTCGACGACCGGGAGAAGAGCTTCGAGGCGAAGTTCGCCCACGATGCGGAGCTCCAGTTCAAGGTCGAGGCTCGGCGCAATCGCCTTCTCGGCGAATGGGCGGGTGACCTGCTGGGCAAGGAAGGCGACGAAAAGGCTGCCTATGCCCGTGAGGTCGTGAAGGCCGACTTCGAGGAGGCCGGCGACGAGGACGTGTTCCGGAAGGTGTCGGGCGATCTTCAGGGCAAGGTTGACGAGGCGACGATCCGTTCGAAGATGCTCGAGCTGCGCGACGTGGCCAAGGCGCAGATCATGAACGAGGTCGCCGGCTGATCCAGTCGGAAGGCCACCGGCGACGGGCGCGCTTTCACGTGCATACATGAGCCGCCCTCACGTTCATCATGCGCGGCTTGCATTTGCGCTCATCTTCCGGGCGGGGCATCACGGCGCCGCCCTGCGCCGGAGCCGCAAATGACCGATGCCCTGTCCCGCCTCCTCGCCGATCGTGACTGGCTTCTGGCCGATGGCGCGACGGGCACGATCCTGTTCAACATGGGGCTCGCCTCGGGGGATGCGCCGGAGCCCTGGAACGAAACCGATCCAGGCAAGGTCCGCGCGCTCTACCGCGGTTCCGTGGACGCGGGCTCCGACCTGTTCCTCACGAACAGCTTCGGCGCCAATCGCGCGCGGTTGAAGTTGCACGACATGGGGCACCGGGCGCGCGATCTGTCCCGCATGGCCGCCGAACTGGGCAGGGGGGTCGCCGATGCCGCCGGCCGCCCCGTGGTGGTCGCGGGCTCCGTGGGCCCCACCGGAGAGATCATGGCGCCGATGGGTCCGCTGACCGAGGCGGATGCCGTGGAGATCTTCCACGAGCAGATGGACGGGCTGCGCGAGGGCGGGGCGGACGTCGCCTGGGTCGAGACGATCTCGGCTCCCGAGGAGCTTCGCGCAGCGGCCGAGGGTGCGAGAAGGGCCGGTCTTCCCTTCTGCTGCACCATGAGCTTCGACACCGCCGGCCGGACGATGATGGGCACGACCGCCCCCGACATGGTGCGACTGATGGGAAAACTGGCCAAACAGCCAATCGCGTTCGGCGCGAATTGCGGCGTAGGCGCCTCGGATCTCGTCCGCACGGTTCTCGGTTTCGCCGCAGCGGGTCCCTCACTTCCAATCATCGCCAAGGGTAATGCCGGGATACCGAAATACGTGGACGGGCACATCCATTACGACGGCACACCGGATTTGATGGCAGACTACGCAGTGCTCGCACGGGACGCGGGCGCGACGATCATAGGCGGATGCTGCGGCACCACGCCCGATCACCTGAGGGCCATGCGGGAAGCGCTGGAGACGCGCTCTCGTAGCGACGCACCTCCGCTCTCCGAAGTCGAGGCCAGGTTAGGCGGGTTCTCCTCTCCTCTCGACGGAACCGAAGGCGGCGCACCCGTGCGGAGGACCCGTCGCCGGGCAAGAGGATGAAACCTCCTCAGTCAAGAAGGACATCGCCGACACGGCGAAGCGTGCCCGATGCCCCTTCGTGTTCAATCGAAACATCCGGCCCCACGCCGGGACAGCCTGCTCCGGCCGCCGTCCCGCACATCGCCTTGCCTCAAGGGCGCTCGATCACCGAACTTATCCCGACCGCTACCCCGCCACGACCGACTAGGGATCGCGCGGGGCTAGAACAGGCTGAGTTGGTCGCCTCGTCGCGCCGGAACGCGAAACAGGTCGGTCCTCAACCGCGGCAACCGCTGCGCAAGCCCATGCGAGCGGCAGGCTCGCTCGAAGCGGGCACGCAGCATCGCCGCCCTCGGCCCCTGCCCCCTCATCCGCACGCCGAACCCGGCGTCGTAGAGCTTCCCGCCATGATGGTCCCGAACCGCATTGAGAACGCGTCGAAAGCGGTCGGGAGCATGGACCCGCAGCCATTCCTCGAAAAGCGGCGCCACCTCGAGGGGGAGACGGAGGTGGATCATGCTCGCGGCCCGGGCGCCCGCATCGGCCGCCGACTTCAGTATTCCTTCCACCTCATGGTCTGTCAGCCCCGGTATAACCGGAGAGACCATCACGCGCACCGTCACGCCGGCCCGGGCGAGCCGCTCGATGCAGCGGAGCCGGCGCGTCGGCGAAGGTACGCGAGGCTCAAGCTTGCGCGAAAGCTCTCCGTCGAGCGTCGTCACCGACAGGCCGACGCGGCACAGCTCCGGCCCCATCTCCCCGAGGATGTCCACGTCGCGCTCGACCATGGTCCCCTTCGTCGTCACCCCGACAGGGTGGCGGTACTCTCTGAGGGTTTCCAGCAGGTCGCGGGTGATCCTGCGATCCCGCTCGATGGGCTGGTAGGGATCCGTATTGCTGCCGAGGGCAATCATCTCCGGGCGGTAACCGGGCGACCTCAACTCGCGCTCCAGGGCCTTCGCCGCGTCCGGCCGGGCGACGAGGCGCGTCTCGAAGTCGAGGCCGGCCCCGAGGCCGAGGTAGGCATGGCTCGGGCGGGCGTAACAGTAGATGCACCCATGTTCGCATCCACGGTACGGGTTGACCGCCCGGTCGAAGCCGAGGTCAGGACTCGCGTTCCGACTGATCGCGCGCCGAAGGGGCTCCTCGCGGACCTCCGTCTTCGGCATTTCCCGGGTCGGCTCGATCGCCTCGCGGAGGTAGGGCTCGAACCGTCCGGCCCGATTGCTCAGCGCACCACGGCCTGGGGCCGGAGTCGGTGGTGCAGTCTCCATCAATCCCATCTGCCGTCCCCCGAGGTTCCACCGGATTGGGTGAGAACGAATGTGGAACATAGTGGCGGGGGACGCAAGTGTCCATGGATCGAGGCTTCTCGCTACCCGCTTCGGTGCTACGCTTCGGCCGGACGAACCGATCCGGGAAGATCGCCATGAACCTGATACGTCTGGCCTTCGCGTCGATGCTGCTCGCGCAGCCGGCCGCTGCAGTCACACTTGGGCCTTACACCGACCTCGTCGTGTTCGGGGACAGCTTGAGCGACCCGGGAAACGCCGTCCTGGTCGCTCCGGGGTCCGTTCCGGCGGAGGTTTATCCGAACGGGCAACTGACGAACGGGGACGTCTGGGCCGTCCAACTCGGCACGAAACCGGCATTGATCGGCGGGACCAACTACGCCTTCGGGGGAGCCCGTGCCACGGGCGAGGGCGCTTCTCCCGGCTTCGAGACCCAGCGCGACCAGTTCCTCGCGTCTGCCCCGCCCCTGGGTGACCGGCCCCTCGTGGCCGTCTGGCTCGGAGGCAACGATCTGCGGGATGCTTTCGGCGCCGTCGACCCGAACGATCCGTCGACGGCCGCTGCGATCCCGGACACGATCGCTGCGGCGGTCGGGGCCATCGCGACGGGGCTCGTAGAACTCTCGGGGGCGGGGCTGAAGGATTTCTTAGTGTTCGGTCAGGTCGATCTCGGCCGTCTCCCCGGGATCGTCGGAACCCCCTTCGAGCCGGCCGCCTCGGCCGCATCTCAGGCCTTCAACCTCGCGCTGCAGGCGCAGGTCCTGGCTCTGGACGGTCCGTCGAGGCGGATCGACTACTTCGACGTCGCCGCGACGTTCGACGACCTGATCTCCCGGAGTGACGAGTTCGGGATCGAGACGCTCACGGTGCCCTGCCTTCTCGACCCCGGTGACGTGCGTCCGGAGACGTTCTGCGGCGTCGAGCAGGGCGACACGTTCCTCTTCTACGATCCGGTCCATCCGAGCGAACCGCCGCACAGTTTCCTCGCGAACGCAGTGGCCGCGAGCGTGGCGCCCGTTCCGCTCCCGGCAGGGCTATGGTTGCTCCTCGCGGCGCTGGGCAGTCTCGGTTACCTGCGGCACGCAGCGCTGCGAGGCTGAGCGGAACGACGCCCCCAAAATGGACGCCCCCAAAATGGAAGAGGGAGTAGAAGCGTGAACGACCACGCCTCCGTAGACGGCGACGATGAGGAGGACATCGTCCTCGCGGAACTCGGGGACGCCGAACTCGTCGAGCAGATGCAGGACGACCTCTACGATGGGCTCAAGCCCGAGATCGAAGAAGGCACGCGCATCCTCCTCGCCCGGGGCTGGGCCCCTTACGACGTTCTGACGAAGGCACTGGTCTCGGGAATGAAGGTCGTCGGCGACGACTTCCGAGACGGCATCCTGTTCGTCCCGGAGGTCCTCCTCGCCGCAAACGCGATGAAAGGCGGGATGGCCATCCTCAAGCCGCTCCTCGCCGAGACGGGCGCGCCTCGCATGGGCAAGCTCGTCATCGGGACGGTGAAGGGCGACATACACGATATCGGCAAGAACCTCGTCGCGATGATGATGGAGGGAGCCGGGTTCGAAGTGGTCGACCTCGGCATCAACACTGAAGCCTCGAGCTTCATCGATACCGCCAGGACGGAGAGGGCGGACATCATCGGCATGTCCGCCCTGCTGACCACGACCATGCCCTACATGAAGGTGGTGATTGACGAACTCCGCCAGCAGGGTCTGCGGGACCGGTACGTGGTGCTCGTGGGCGGGGCCCCGCTCAACGAGGAGTTCGGCGCCGCCATCGGTGCCGACGCTTATTGCCGGGATGCCGCCGTCGCGGTGGAGACGGCCAAGACCCTGATGGCGGACCGTCAGTTGGCGGGTTAAGCGCCTGAGTGTGGCAAGCCGGGGGCGACGTTGGCACTCGCCGTCCACGAGGCTACGGACCCGGGCTTAAATTGCCCTGCCGCCGCCACGCTTGCTCAACCAGAATGCATCGGGTGAATGGCTGCCACCGGCTCCTTCGCATGAGGCCTCCATCCGGTGTGAAACTCGATGTCGAGGCAGGTTTCGTCGATCAGCCAGGAGGCGTCTCAGGTGACAGGTGAGCCGTAGAGTTCCCTCGCGCGCTTCTCGAATGCGGCCACGACCCTGCGCATCGCCTCGTCGAAGACCACACCGAGGACGCGCCGGAGGATGGGGTTGCGGAACTCGAAATCCACCCAGAACCGGACCTCGCAGCCCCCTGTCGAAACGTCGCGGAACGTCCACTCCGACTGAAGGTGGCGGAACGGGCCGTCGATGTACTCCGTCTCGATCCGCCGGTCGTCCTCGAAGAGCCTGACCCGACTTCCAAAGCTCTCACGGAACACCTTGAAGCTAACCACGAGGTCCGCCAGCATCTCACGATGATCCCCGACCTCGCAGTCGGAGCGGATGCGCGCGGCCGCCGTCCATGGCAGGAACTCGGGATAGCGCCGCACATCCGCCACGAGATCGTACATCTGCTCTGCCGAATACGGCAGGCGGCGGCTTTCCTCTATGCGCGGCATGGGACCCCCTTGAAACGGTGGGCCCTTCCTCCGGGTTGCGGCCCGGGCCCCTACATGCCAACGCTGCGGCAGCGATCAAGAGCCGTTCGGGAGGCCCCATGTCGCAGGCTTCGCCGCCCCGTACGGTCGCGCAGGATTACCGCGTGGAGCAGATGATCTCGGCCAAGACCATCGCGGCCCGCATCGAAGCCCTCTCCCGGGAGATCGAGGCCGCCTTCGCGGGGACCGACAAGCTTGTGGTCGTCGGCCTCCTCCGAGGCTCGTTCGTCTTCATCGCCGACCTGGTGCGCGAGCTCGACCTGCCCGTGGAGGTCGATTTCCTTGAGGCGTCCTCGTACGGCGACGGCATGGTCTCGAGCCGCGAGATTCGGATACTCAAGGATCTCCGCGGCGAGATCGGCGGGCGGGACGTGCTCGTGGTGGAGGACATCGTGGATACCGGCTTCACGCTGCAGCACGTCGTAGGCCTCCTCCGCTCCCGAGGGCCCGCGCGGCTCGAGACGATCGCCCTTCTCGACAAGCCGTCCCGCCGGGAGGTGGACATCCGGGCGACTTGGACCGGGTTCGAGATCCCCGATGCTTTCGTCGTCGGCTACGGGATCGACTATGCCCAGCGGAACCGGAACCTGCCCTATATCGGGGTCGTGGAGGCCGAATAGCGGCCGCACCGTGCCGAAAGGCAGCGCAACCGGCGACGGAGTTTGGCTCTCCTCGGCCTCGTCTGCATCGCTGACCCAGAAGGGTCGCAGGCGACGCGGTGGAGCACACCGCGCCGCCGCCGCGATCAGCGATAGAGCAGCGACACGCCGTCCTTGAAGATGTGGACCTTCCCGGGATCGGCAGTGATGCGCGTATCGGTGCCGCGGCGATCGGTATGGATCCCGGTGAGCTTCGCGATCACCGGCTCTTCCTCGCCCTCGGGCTTCTCGAAGTAGAGGAGTGTGACTTCGCCGAGATTCTCGCTGATCTCGACGGTGCCGTGGTAGGCATAGTCCTCGGTGGTGGCGGTCACGGCATCCTCGGGGCGGATACCGACCTTCACCTGTGCGCCGACGTCGCCCGGCTGGGACGGCACGTCGGAGAGGATCGTCCCGCCCCCGTGACGGGTCTTCAGCCGCGTTTGCGGACCGGCCTCGACGATCTCCCCATGGAACAGGTTCATCGCCGGCGAGCCGATGAAGCGGGCGACGAACTCGCTGTTCGGCTTGGTGTAGAGGTCGAGCGGACTGCCGACCTGGGCGACGCTGTATTGGCCCCCATTATCCTTCAGCGCGTCGAGCACCACGATCCGGGAAGCAAGCGTCATCGCCTCGACCTGGTCGTGCGTGACGTAAATCATCGTGGAATCGGGCATCTGCTCCTTGAGCTGAGCGATCTCGATCCGGGTGGCGACGCGCAGGGCCGCGTCGAGGTTGGAAAGCGGCTCGTCGAAGAGATACACCTTGGGATCGCGGACGATGGAGCGACCGATGGCGACGCGCTGGCGCTGCCCGCCGGAGAGAGCCTTGGGAAGCCTGTCCAGATACTCGGTAAGCTGAAGCTTGGTCGCGGCCCCACGGACCCGTTGGTCGATCTGGTCCTTCGGGACCTTCGCGATCTGAAGGGCGAAGGCCATGTTGTCGTAGACCGTCATGTGGGGGTAGAGCGCGTAGCTCTGGAACACCATGGCGATGCCGCGCTCGGACGGCGGCACGTCGTTCACGACCATCCCGTCGATCTCCAGCGTGCCGGACGAGATCTGCTCGAGCCCCGCGATCATCCTCAGCAACGTCGACTTCCCGCAGCCCGACGGCCCGACGAAGACGATGAGTTCGCCCGTCTGAATGTCGAGATCTACGTCCTTCAGGACCTCGACCTTCCCGCCATAGACCTTGCCGACATCCGTCAGCTTCAGGTTCGCCATTTTGGTCTCCTCCCCTTTTCCTTCGCGCCGCTACTCCTCGCGCAGCAGCAAATACCTCCAGCCGTCGAGCTGGAATTCGTTCGATCCATCGTGCGGCTCCGCTCCGGCGCCACCGATCGCGTGCCACCGCCCGTCCGGGATCTCGCCCCCCACCTTGCCGTCGCCGAGGTTGAAGGCGCAGAAGATGCGCTCCCCCTCGTGGACCCGCAGGAAAGTCAGCAAGTCTCCTCGGGCGCGCATGTCCTCCTGCAACCCCTTCTGGAGGGTAATCGATCCGGTGCGCAGGGCCACGACGGCGCGGTAGTGGTGGAGCAAAGAGTCCGGCCGCCGCTCCTGCACCTCCGCGGCGAGCGCAAGGTGCTCCGGTGCGACGGGCAGCCAGGGCTGAGCCTCGCTGAACCCTCCATTCGTGTTCGACGCCTCCCAGACCATGGGCGTCCGGCAGCCGTCGCGGCCGACGAATTCGGGCCAGAACTCTATGCCGTAGGGGTCGCGGATGTCCTCGTAGGCGATGCGTGCTTCGGTCAGACCGAGTTCCTCGCCCTGGTACAGACAGACGGAGCCGCGCAGGCAGCAGATCAGCGTGGCGTAGGCGCGCGCGCCCTGATCGGTGAGACCCCAGCGGCTGATGTGGCGGGTCACGTCGTGGTTCGAGAACGCCCAGCACGGCCAGCCTTCGGGCGCCGCCTCGTGCAGGCGCTCGTATGTATGCGCGACATGACCCGCAGTGACCTTGTCCCAGTTAAGGAACTCGAAGGCGTAGCACATCTGCACGCCTCGCCCCTCTGTGGTGTACTCGCCCAGGATCTCGAGGCCCCGCTGCGCGTCACCGACCTCGCCGACCGCCACGGCGCCGTAGCTGTCGAGCAGCGTCCGGAACTCGCGGAGGAAGTCGAGATTCTCGGGACGGTTCTTCGAGAACAGATGTTCCTGGTGGTTGTAGGGGTTCACGGACGGTGCGATCGATGCGTTTCGCCTCGCGGGCGGGAGGGCCGGATTGTCCCTCAGATCGGCGTCGTGGAAGTAGAAGTTGATGACGTCGAGACGGAACCCGTCGACGCCCCGTTCGAGCCAGAAGCGCGCGGTGTCGAACGCGGCCTGACGAACCTCCGGATTATGGAAGTTGAGGTCCGGTTGGCTCGTGAGGAAGTTGTGCAGGTAGTATTGCTGCCGACGTGCGTCCCACTGCCACGCACAGCCGCCGAAGATCGACAGCCAGTTGTTCGGAGGCGTGCCGTCGGGGCGTGGATCGGCCCAGACGTACCAATCCGACTTCGGGTTCGTCCGGTTGGCCCGGCTCTCCTGAAACCACGGATGCTGATCGGAGGAGTGTGACAGCACGAGGTCGATCAGAACGCGGATCCCGAGCCTGTGCGCGGCGGCGATCAGACGATCGAAATCCTCTAGGGTCCCGAACATCGGATCAACGTCGCAGTAGTTCGAGACGTCGTATCCGAAGTCCTTCATGGGGCTTGGGAAGAACGGGCTGATCCAGATGGCGTCGACCCCGAGAGCGGCGATGTAGGGCAGCCTCTGGGCGACGCCTTGGAGATCGCCCACGCCGTCGCCCGTCGAGTCCTGATAGGAGCGTGGGTAGATCTGGTAGATGACCCCACCCCGCCACCAATCCGCGGCGGGTTCGGGGGCGGGCGCTGCGGCAACTGCTGTCTGGGTCGCGGGCGCGGTCATGCAGGTGCCTCCGAGCGATGCCCTGCCCGCATGGGATAACCCCCTTCCAAGCGGCAAGCGTGGCGGTCTGCTCGTCGGGCTGCCCAGCAACGGGAGTGACCGGGCTGCATCAGCCCGGCCCGCCCGAAGCAGGCACCAACCTCGAAGACCGCCACTGGGTCGTCCCCTTACTTCACGGAGCCCGCGAGCAATCCGCGCACGAGGTAGCGCTGCATCGTAAAGAACACGAGGAGCGGCACCGCGATGGACACGAATGCCGCGCCTGCGAGAATGCCCCAGTCGCCCCCACGCGAACCGAGAAGGTCGTCCGCGATTTTCCGGGTCATCACCATGGAGTCGTCGCCGTCCGGCAGGAACACCTTGGCCACCAGAAGATCGTTCCATGTCCAGAGGAACTGGAAGATGGCGAAGGACGCGAGGGCCGGGAAGGAGAGCGGCAGGACGATCTTCGTGAACACCTGAAAGTCGGTGGCCCCGTCGACCTTGGCGCTCTCGATGATGTCCCGCGGCAGACCGACCATGTAGTTTCGCAGCAGGTAGATCGCGAGTGGCAGGCCGAACCCCGTATGGGCCATCCAGACCCCAACGAAGCTTCGCCCGATGCCAAGGTCCGTGTGCAATTTCAAAAGTGGAACGAGGGCGAGCTGCAACGGTACGACGAGAAGACCCACCACCGCCGCGATCAGCACACCTCGCAACGGGAAATCCATCCACGCGAGCGCGTAGGCTGCGAAGGCGGCCACGAGGATGGGGATGATCGTGGCCGGTATCGTGACGGTGAGCGTGTTGATGAAGGCCTGCCCCATTCCGCCCGCGCCAAGGACGGTTTCGTAGTTCGACAACGTGAACTGAGGTGGCGTTTCGGCGGTGAAGTAGATCCGCTCGCCGCGCCCGCCCGGCTCCTCCGGGCTGGCGGAGGTGTAGTCTCCGTTCGCGGCGACGGTGAGCGTCGCCCCGTCGTCGAGCTCCGCGGTCGATCCGGCCGGGAACTCGTCTGGCGCGATACCCCGGGTGCCGAAGGCGGCGATCGACCCGGTGGCCTCGTTCTCCTCGAAAATGTTGCCCTCCACGACGAAGAGGCCGCCGTCGGAAGCCGCCTCTGCGCTCAGCCGTCCGCGATATGCCTGCTCCACTGAGAACGGCGCGAGCCACCACCCTGAGGCAGAGATCTGATCACGGTCGCGGAACGACGAGACGAGGAGGCCGATCGTCGGGATGATCCAGAGCAGGACCATGGCGATGACAGCGATGTTGACGGCCCAGCCGAGCGAGGATTTCTGACCTGCGATGTTGTCCATGTTCCCGCCTCCCTCAGCGCATTTCCTTGCGGGCCTGGATGATGTTCCAGACCATCACGGGCGTCACGATCAGCATGATCACGAAGGCGACCGCGGTCGCTCGTCCGTCGTCGCGGAACATGAACTCGAACATGTAGGAGGGCAGGATCTGCGTCCCGAAGTTGCCGCCCGTCATGGTGTAGACGATGTCGAAGACCTTCAGGACGAGAATCGTGATTGTCGTCCAGACTACGACGATCGTCCCCATGATCTGGGGCACCTTGATCTTGAAGAAGATCTGCAAGGGCGTGGCGCCATCGACGATCGCGGCTTCCACCGTCTCCTCGGGAATGCCGCGCAGCGCGGCGGACAGGATCACCATTGCGAAGCCCGTCTGAATCCAGATGAGGATGAACATCAGGAAGAAGTTGTTCCAGAACGGCACCTGCAACGGATCGATCGGGTCGGCACCGAACAGGGTCGCACGGATCGCGTTGATGATGCCGATGTCGGCGTCGTTGGCGTAGACGAACTTCCAGATGAGCGACGCACCGACGAACGAGATCGCCATTGGCATGAAGATCAGCGACTTCGCGATGTTGCCCCAAGACAGCCGATCGGTGAGCTGGGCCGCGATCAGGCCGAAGAACGTCGAACCGGCCGGCACGACGAGCGCCCACAGGATGTTGTTGAACACAGCGGTTCGGAACTCGCTGTCCCCGAGCAGAAGGGCGTAGTTTCCGAGCCCCACGAACTCGGTGCCGGAGCGGTCGTACATCGATCTGATGAACGAACCGACCACCGGGTAGGCGAGGTAGAGGCCGAGGGCGGCGAAGGCCGGGAAGACGAACAGCCACGGCCGCACCATGTTGGCGCGATTGATGTTCTTCCCCGCGTTCTCTCCCTTCGCCGGGAAGATGACCTTGTCGAGCAGCAGGTTCGACGCCCAGAAGTAGCCGATGCAGCCGCCGACCCCGATGATGATCGTGAGGATGCCCTGCAGGATGACGCTTCCGCCGAGCATGTCGCGCACCCCAGGAACGAGCAGCGCTATCGCGACAAGCAGCACCACCGCCCCGAGGGCAATCATGAGCCCGTTGCCCTCGAGCAAGCCGCCTCCTGGGCCCGTGTCGTCCACTCTGTCCTGCACCGCCATGGGTCGCCTCCCTTGCTTCCCCAAAAGGTTCCGGCGCACTCCTCCCACGCCGTGAACCCAGCCCAGCCGAAACTGTTAACGCAAACGGGGGCACGGAAACCGCGCCCCCGTCAAGTGTGCGTGTTACCTCACACTCGCCCCATGGGGGCGCCGGCGGGGGCCGTCACTTCATCGACTGCCAGCGTTCCTGGATGCCGCCTGCGACCTCTTCGGCCGAGGCGCCGACCACGTAGTCCACCATCCCGGTCCAGAACGCGCCTGCCCCGATCTCACCCGGCATCAGGTCGGAGCCGTCGAAGCGGAACGTCGTGGCGTTCGTCAGGATGTCGTTCAGCGCCCGCTGGGTGTCCGACGGGAAGATCTCCTGGTTCGCCTCGGTATAGGGCGTCAGGAAGCCGGACTGGGCCATCCAGATCTCGTGCGCGATCGGCGTCTGCAGGTACTCGACGAATGCGGTCGTCGCATCGTTGTCGGCGGTGCGAACGAACATCGTGCCGGCGCCGAGCACCGGCTGGCCGAGATCCTCGCCTTCGTACGCCGGGAAGTAGAAGAAATCGACGTCGAGGCCTACCTCGGTGCCTTCAGGAAAGAAGGTCGGGATGAACGTCGCCTGCTTGTGCATGTAGCATTCGGGCGGGAAGTCGAAGAGGCCCGTGGGCGAGTCGCGGAAGTCGGTCGACGCGACCGCGGCCGAGCCTCCCTGGACGTAGTCCTCGTTCTTCGCGAAGTGGCCGAACTCCTCGATGGCGTTCACCACAGCAGGATCGTCGAACCCGATCTCGTTGGCCACCCACTGGTCATAGACCTCGGGAGCGGCCGTCCGGAGCAGCATGTCCTCGACCCAGTCGGTCGCCGGCCAGCCGGTGGCGGCGCCCGAGCCGAGCCCGATGCACCAGGGCGTGCCGCCGTCGGCGACGATCTGATCCGTCAGTTCCTTGAGGGCCTCAAGGCTCTCGGGCACTTCGTAGCCCGCCTCCTCGAAGTTCTCCGGGACGTACCAGACGAGCGACTTCACGTCGATCTTGTAGGGGAAGCCGTACATCTCGCCGTCGACGGAGCCGAGGTCGACCCAGCTCTCGCCCGCGGCGTAGTTCTCACGCAGCCAGTCGCCCGTGCCCTCGGGCAATGCGACGAGGTTCCCCTGGCGCGCCATGTCGGCCATCAGGCCGGGCTGGGGGAAGACGGCCATGTCGGGCGCCGAGCCGGCCTGTGCGGCGATCACGAAGTCGCTCTCGAAGCTGTCGGAGCCCGAATACTGGATCGTCGCCCCGGTCGCTTCCTCGAAGTAGGACAGCACGTTCTCGAAGAGCGCCGCGTCCTGACCCGTCCACGGGCCCGTCATGTTGAGCGTCTGCCCACTCAGGTCGTTGGCGTCCGAGAAAGCCTGGTAGCTGTCCCAGTTGAACGCGCCCTCGCCGATCGGGACCATGAGATCCTGGGCGGCAGCCGTGGTGACCGACGTGGCGGCGAAGAGCACCGCCATCGCGGTGCCGCTGCAAAGTCTCGACATTCATCCTCCCAGCGGCCATCGGGCCGCATTCTGGTTTCCGGGTCTCCCGCCCGGCATCGTCCTCCCGCGGCAGAAAGGGCCGCATTCCGCCCTTCGCGCCTCCCGAGGCGCTCTCTCTTCACGCGCCCCGTTCCGACGAGTCAACCTTCGTGGCGCCGTCGCGTTCCATCGCTCTCGACCCGTTTGCCGTGGAGGAGGCCTCCAATATCCCCACCTCTTGACCGCGCATCCGCCCGGAGGTGCAATGCTGCCTCTTACGCTGCGTCGCCATCCCCCGAGGGAGGCATCTGAATCTGGAGGCACAATGAGTCCCTCCCGGGGCATGACGCTGAAGGAGTTCGCGGGGCGCCTAGGCCTGTCGCCGACGACGGTGAGCCGCGCACTCGGCGGTTACCCGGAAGTGCGGGAGGAGACCCGTCGTCGCGTCGTCGCAGCCTCCATCGAGCTGGGCTACCGGCCGAACCGAAGGGCCGCCGCGCTCGCGACGGGGCGGGCCATGGCCATCGGTCACGTGGTCCCGGCGAGCTACGGGCACGAGCGCGTCAATCCCGTCTTCGGTGATTTCGTCGCCGGCGCTGCCGAAGTCTACGCGCGGGAGGGATACGACATGATCATGTCGATGCCGCCCGATGGGAGGGAGATGGACGCGTACCGTCAGCTTGCCGCCGCCGGAAGCGTGGACGGGCTGATGGTCCATTCGCCCCACGCGGGCGATACGCGTCTGTCCCTGCTACGGGAGCTTGGGCTGCCGTTCGTCGTGCATGGCAGGATGCCGGAGAGAGCCGGAGAGCCGTATGCCTACGTCGACATCGACAACCGGCGCTCGACGGCACGCATGGTGGACCACCTCGCCGAGCTCGGCCATAGGCATATCGGGCTCGTTAACGGATTGTCCCATATGGATTTCGCAGTACGCCGTCGGGATGGATTCGACGGCGCGATGGCGGCTCGAGGGCTGGAGACGCGCACGGAGCTAATCTCGTCAGGAGAGATGACCGAGCGGTACGGTCACGATTCGGCCATGCGGATGCTCGACCTGCCCAAGCCCCCGACCGCCCTGTCCGTCTGCTCTCTCGTCGCGGCCATCGGCGTGCGCCGTGCCATCGAGGACAGGGGACTTCGACTCGGCAAGGACGTCTCAGTCGGCATCCATGACGACGAGCTGAGCTACCTCGGGAACGGTGATCCCGACGATGACGCCGGTCCCGTCTTCACATGTACCCGGTCGTCCATCCGCGCCGCGGGGCGTCGCTGCGCCGAGATCCTGCTGGACCGGATCCGAGCGCCGGATGCGCCACCAGTGCAGGAGATCTGGGAGTGCGCCTTCGTCGAGGGGCGAAGCACGGGGCCCGTGCCCCCGACCTAGACCTCCGTCCCGTTCCTCCGGTCACGACGCGAATGAGGGCAGTTCGGCCACGAAACTCGTGCCCCACCCGCAGGCCCCTTTCCTCCCCCGGGGGTCTGCAAGGTAACGTCCGGATCGACGCGAAACGACGAGATTGACATGAAGGATTACAACCGCCCCGGTGCGACGATCGCCGCCGACGGCCCGGATTCCGCTCCTGCCTCTCCCGCGCCCTCTGCCCCGTCCCTCTCGGTGACGCGGGGCGATTTCCCGGAAGGGTTCGTTTTTGCCACGGCAACATCGGCTTACCAGATCGAGGGCCACGCGGCGGGAGACGCAGGGCGCACCCACTGGGACAGCTTCGCGGAGCAGCCGGGCCGCGTCCATCTGCATCAGAGCGGTGCGATCGCCTGCGACCACTACAACCGCTGGGAGGAGGACCTCGATCTCGTCGCGGCGGCCGGACTGGACGCCTACCGCTTCAGCACCTCCTGGGCGCGGATCATGCCGGATGGAGTGACCGTCAATCCTGAGGGAATCGATTTCTACGATCGGCTCGTCGACGGGATGCTCGATCGCGGCATCCGACCGATGGCGACCATCTACCACTGGGAGCTGCCCGAGGCACAGGCGGACCGCGGCGGCTGGCTCGTGCGCGAAACTCCGGAGCGCATGGCCGAACTCGCGGCGCTGGTAGCGCGGCGGCTGGGCGACCGGCTGTACTCTGTGGTGCCGGTGAACGAGCCCTGGTGCGTGGCATGGCTCAGCCACTTCCACGGCTTCCACGCCCCGGGCCTCTACGGCATCGAGAATGGAGCGAGGGCGATGCACAACGTTGCCCTCGCCCACGGCCTCGCGGCGCGTGCCCTCCGCGACGAGGGCGCGCGCAACATCGGTGGCGCCTGCAACCTCGAATGGACGACTCCTGCCACGGCGTCGGAGGACGATCGGGCCGCCGCTGCTCGGTATGAAGGTGTCTACAACAGATGGTTCCTCGAGGCGTTCACCCGGGGCACCTACCCCGAGATCGTCCTCGACGCGCTCGCCCCCCACCTGCCAGGCGGGTGGGAGGACGACCTCGCCGTGATCCGTCAGCCGCTCGACTGGATGGGGATTAACTACTACACCCGACAACGCGTCGCGGCGTTGCACGGCGTGCCTTGGCCTGCGCTGCAACTGCTCAAGCCGAGGCCGCCAGTCACGGACATGGGGTGGGAGATTGCGCCGGAGGGGCTCCGGGAACTGCTGCTGTGGACGGCGCGGGAATACACCGGCGACCTGCCCCTCTACGTGACGGAGAACGGGCTCGCCTGCCCGGATGAAGATGACGGACGCCCGGACATGGAACGTGTCGACTTCTACGACCTCCACCTGCGCGCCTGCCTCGAGGCGATCGAACGGGGGGCGCCACTTCGGGGCTACACGGCGTGGTCGCTCATGGACAACTTCGAATGGACGTTCGGATACGCCAAGCGGTTCGGGCTCGTGCATGTCGACTTCGAGACGCAGGCCCGCACGCCGAAGGCCTCCTACCGGGCGCTTGCCGCCGCCTTGGCCCGCTGCTAGCCGCCCCTCATGGCCGAGCCACGTCCCGAAGCCCCGCTGCTCGTCGTCGCCGATGTCGGCGGGACGAACACCCGCGTGGGTCTGGCGAGGGGGGACGAAGTGGAGGTGGGCAGCGTTCGTCGCTACCGCAACGACGAGTACGCCTCTCTCGCCGATGCCCTTCGCACGTTCCGGGCGGAGACCGACGCCCCCCCGGCAGATGGCGCCTGCGTGGCCGTGGCCGGCCCTGTCGCCGACGGCGTCGCGCGGCTGACCAACCGCGACTGGGCCATCGATACGGCCACACTCATCGAGGCGACGGGCGCACGTCGGGGCGCGATCCTCAACGACCTGCAGGCGCAGGGTCACGCGCTTGGCCACCTGCCCGAGGGCAGCGAGGTTCCGGTCGTCGAGGCGCCGAGCTCTCCCGCCCGCCCCCGCCTCGTGATCGGCGTGGGGACCGGCTTCAATGCGGTCGCGGTTCACCCGACCCCGTCGGGGCGCCTGGTACCGCCCTCCGAAGCGGGGCATGCCGCGTTGCCGGTCCACGACGAGACCGAGCTGCGACTGTGCTCCCACTTGCGGGCCGAGCACGGGTTTCCCGCTGTCGAGGAGGTTCTGTCTGGCCGGGGGCTGGGCTACGTCTATGGCTGGCTCGCGGCCGAGGCCGGAGAGAGGGCCTCGAAGACGGCTCCGGAGATCATGGCTTCGGTCGAGGACGATGCCCGGTCCGAGGCGACGGTGCGGCAGGTCGTGCGGACGTTCGGAAGCGTCGCCGGCGACCTCGCGCTCCTCCACCTGCCGTTCGGGGGGATCCACCTCGTCGGCGGGGTGGCACGAGCCCTGGGCCCGTGGTTCGAGCAATTCGGCTTCACGGCGGCGTTTCGGGACAAGGGCCGCTTCTCCCGCTTCATGGAGGCGTTTTCCGTCTCGCTCGTGACGGACGACTATGCTGCGCTCACGGGCTGTGCCGCACATCTCGACGACAGCCTCGCGCGTGAGGGCATCTAGGGTGCGCGAAGTGCCGGGGCCGGGCATGGCGTTCGCGACAGGGAGAGCCTAGTCACGCGCCATGCGCCGTCCCACAGTGACCCAGACCGAGCTTCCGGCTCGCCCGCTCGCCATCGTCGCGAAGGTCGTTCCCTACCTCTGGCCGGATGGACAGAGCTGGGTGAAGCGGCGCGTCGTCCTGGCGCTTGCCCTGCTCGTGGTGGCCAAGCTGATCGCGGTTGGCACGCCGTTCCTCTACAAGGCCGCCGTCGACTCGCTCGCGCCCGAGACCGCCCCACCCGGCTGGGCGCTCGGCGCAGGGGCGGTTGGGCTCACCGTGGCCTACGGGCTCGCCCGCGCGATGAACATAGGGTTCCAGCAGCTTCGCGACGTGGTCTTCGCCCGGGTGGGGCAGCGGGCGCTGAGACAACTCGCCTCGCAGACCTTCACCCACATGCACCGCTTGTCCATGCGCTACCACATCACGCGCAAGACGGGCGGACTCAGCCGCATCATCGAACGGGGCGTCAAGGGCGTCGAGTTCCTCCTGAGGTTCCTGCTCTTCTCGATCGGCCCGCTGATCCTCGAACTCCTGCTGATCGGCATCGTGCTCGCCGTCGTGTTCGAGATCACCTACCTGCTCGTCGTCGTCGCCACGATCGCGGTCTACGTCTGGTTCACCTTCAAGGTGACCGAGTGGCGGGTGCGGATCCGGAAGGAGATGAACGACCAGGATACGGACGCCAACCAGAAGGCGATCGACAGCCTCCTGAACTTCGAGACCGTGAAGTACTTCGGCGCCGAGGGCCGTGAAGCCTCAAGATACGACAGCGCGATGGCAGGCTACGAGCGGGCCGCCCTCAAGACCTCCTACTCGCTCGCCTTCCTCAACTTCGGGCAGACGGCGATCATCACGGTGGGGCTCGTGGCGGTCATGGTGCTCGCGGCACAGGGTGTCGTAGCCGGCGAGCTCACCGTGGGCGATTTCGTCCTCGTGAACGCCTACATGATCCAGATCACCATGCCGCTGAACTTCCTCGGAACCGTGTATCGCGAGATCCGGCAGGCGCTCGTCGACATGGGAGAGATGTTCGGCCTTCTAGAGCAACCACAGGAGGTCGAGGACCGACCGGATGCGCGCCCGCTGCGCGTCTCGGGGGGCCGCGTCGAACTGCGGGACGTGCATTTCGGATACGAGCCCGATCGTCCGATCCTCAAGGGTGTGTCGCTCGACGTGCCGGCCGGGCGGACGGTCGCCGTGGTCGGGCCGTCGGGGTCGGGGAAAAGCACGATCGGTCGCCTCCTGTTCCGCTTCTACGACGTCCAGTCCGGTGCAGTGGTGATCGACGGACAGGATGTTCGGGACGTGACGCAGGACTCACTCCATGCGCAGATCGGCGTCGTCCCGCAGGACACCGTCCTCTTCAACGACACGCTGGGATACAACATCGCCTACGGCCGTGAGGGCGCGACCCAGGCGGAGATCGAGGCGGCGGCACGCGCGGCGCGGATCGAGGAGTTCATCGCTTCGCTCCCGGAGGGGTACGACACGATGGTGGGCGAACGCGGCCTCAAGCTCTCGGGCGGGGAGAAGCAACGCGTCGGCATCGCCCGCACCTTGCTGAAAAACCCGCCGATCATCTTGCTCGACGAGGCAACCAGCGCGCTCGACAGCGAAACCGAGCAGTCGATCCAGAGGGCGTTGCGGGCGATGAGCCGCGGCCGGACCGTGATCACGATTGCGCACCGGCTCTCCACGGTGGTGGATGCGGACCGGATCGTGGTTCTCGAGAACGGTCGGATCGCCGAGAGCGGGACGCACGACGAGCTCCTTGCCCGCCAAGCACGCTACGCCTCGATGTGGGCACGCCAGGCTGCCGAGGAGGAGGAAGCGGCCTGAGCTATCCGCCCTCAGGCCACCGCGCGCAATGCCAGCACGGAGTTGAGGCCCCCGAAGGCGAAGGCGTTGGAAATGCAGGCATCGACGGGAGCCCTACGCGCAACGTTCGGCACGACGTCCAAGCCTAGGCAGTCGGGATCGGCCTCACGCCAGTTCGCCGACGGCGCGACTATTCCCTCGCGCAGCGCGAGGAGGCAGGCGAGAAGCTCGACGCCGCCGGTCCCGCCGATGCAGTGCCCGTGCATCGACTTCGTCGACGAGACGAGAGGCGCCCCGGAACCGAAGACCCCTCGTATGGCGGCCGCCTCCACGCGGTCGTTCGCTGCGGTCCCCGTCCCGTGGGCGTTCACGTATCCGATCTCCTCGGGCGCCATGCCAGCCATCTCGAGCGCCGCCCGCATCGCCCGCTCCGCCCCGTCCCGATTGGGCTGCACGATGTCGCCCGCGTCCGCGGTGGCCGACCACCCGGCCAGTTCCGCCAAGGGCCGCGCGCCCCGCGCCCGGGCATGGTCCTCGGCCTCCAAAACGACCACGGCCGCTCCCTCACCCTGAACCATGCCGGACCGGTCCCGCGAGAAGGGCCGGCACGTGTCCCGGCTCATGACCCGGAGCCCTTCCCAGGCCTTCACGCCCCCGAAGGTGAGTGTCGCCTCGCATCCCCCCGAAAGGACGACATCGGCAGCACCGGAGGCGATCAGCCAGGCCGCTTGGGCGATCGCATGGTTCGAGGAGGCACAGGCGGTGGAGACGGTGAAGGTGGGGCCTTTGAGGCCATGGACCATCGAGAGCTGCGCCGGCGCCGCATTCGACATGATCCGCGGCACGACGAAGGGATGCACGCGATCCCGCCCCGCCTCGTAGACCGTCCGGTAGCTGTCATCGAGTGTGGTCTGTCCCCCCATCGTGCAGCCGATCACGGCACCTGCCCGCGAGGCGAGAGGCCCATCGATCTCCAGTTCCGCCTGCGCGACCGCCTCCCGCGCGGCGAGCACGGCGAATTGGGTCGAACGGTCGAGAAGCGCCGCCTCCGATCGGGAAAAATGCGCGCTCTCGTCGTAGTCGCGCACCTGCGCACCGACACGGATCGTCAGCCGGTCGACATCGCGGATCTCCAGTGGCCCGATGGCCGAGCGACCCTCGCGGAACGCAGCCTCCGTCTCGCGGACCGAATGGCCGAGCGGGTTCACCGTACCCGCCCCGGTCACCACGACGCGGCGGCGCACCTCTCAGCTCTGCTCCGAAACCAGCCGCTCGACGGCCGTGGTGATCGCCCCGACCGAGGAGATGTCGAACTCCGCCGCGTCCGGCGCGTTCGCGTTGAACGGAACCTGGATGTCGAAGCTTTCCTCGATCGCGAATATGACCTCGACGAGGCCCATCGAGTCGATGCCGAGGTCCTGCGGAACCGTGTCGGACCGGATCTCCTCGACGGGCACGCCGGCCTGCTCGGCTAGGATCTCGCGGACCCGGCCCTCAACGTCGATCATCAGATCCTTCATGATCCGCTCCCCCTCTCGCGTCGCCCCGATGGCGCATTTGCTCCACCAGATCCGCGACAGTCTTGCGAAGCTCGGCCACCTGCCCGGCAAGCCGCGGCAAGCGACGGATCGCCTTGATCTCCCGAAGGTGGGTTTCCATTCGCGCCGCCGGGTACCCGAGGATCACCTGGCCAGCCTTGACCGAGGTGAAGATCTTCGACGCCCCGCCAGCCACCACATCGTCGCCGATGGTGATGTTGTCGTTCACCCCGACCTGCCCCGCCAGGACGACCCTGTCCCCGATCCGCACCCCGCCGGCGACGCCGACGAGCGCGCATAGAAGGCAATCCCGCCCGACCCTGACATTGTGTCCGACCATGACGAGGTTGTCGATCTTCGTCCCCGGCCCGATCATCGTGTCGGCCACGGTGCCTCGGTCCACGGTCGAGTTCGCGCCGATCTCCACGTCGTTGCCGATCTGGACGGCGCCGAGGGAATGGATCCGCTGCCACGGTTCGTCGACAATCTCGCCTCGGTCCCCGAGGGAGCGGCGCGCCCGCTCCACGCCCGACTCGTGCTCTGTCACGAAGGAGAAGCCGTCCCCGCCGATCGAGGCTCCGGGCTGGCATATCACCCGGTCCCCGAGTTCGACGCGGTGGCCGATGACCACACGCGGGTGGAGCGTCACGTCTTCCCCGAGCGTCGCGCTTGGGCCGACCACGGCGCCGGCGCCGACGCGCGAACCACGACCGATCCGCGCCCGAGGGCCGACGACCGCGAAGGCGCCGACGCTGACGTCGTCGGCCAACCGCGCGGAAGGGTCCACGTGGGAGGCGGGATGGATGCCTTCGGGCCAGCCCGGCCCAGGGTCGAGGGCCGTCGTGATCCGCGCCATCGCCAACCGCGCCCTCGGAACGGTCACGGCACCATCGAGGCCGAGGGCCCGCCAGTCGGCGCCCTCCCAGAGGATCGCCACCCGTGCCGCTCCGTTGCGGAGCGCGTCGGCGTAGGATGGGGACATGGCGAGGGCAAGGTCGTCCGGCCCCGCCTGTGCCGGCTCCGCGGCCCGCAGGAAAGAGCGCCCCGCATCGCCTTCCGCGTCGCGTCCCAGCGCCTTTGCGATGTCGTCGAGGGTGAACATCCCGAACCTCTCAGCCCGGTCCGTCGCTTACCCCTCTCCGGCGCCCAGCACCACCCCGGCCTCGCGGAGCGCGTCGAGCAGTTTCGCATCGCGCCCGTAGGGATCGCCGCGGTAATTTACGTGGCCCTCCGGCGTGACCCAGACGGAACGGTACACGATGTCGACCGGCACCGGCCGCTCGAGGTCGATCCGCCGCTCCCTGCCGCTTGCGCGGACGCGGCTCCAAAGCCCGTCCGGATCGGCCTCCTGCGCGGCGAGCAGGTGTCTAGCGAGGTCCGCGGGTCGCGCCACCCGTACGCAGCCGTGGCTGTAGGCGCGCACCTCGTGGGAGAAGAGGGACTTCGCGGGCGTGTCGTGCAAGTAGATGTTCCACTCATTCGGAAACATGAACTTGACGGCGCCGAGGGCGTTGCGGGGCCCGGGCGGCTGCCGCAGGGAATAGGGGAAGCTGCGGGCGGTGTAGCGGCGGAAGTCGACCTTGGCGGGGTTCACCCGACCCCTCCGACTGTAAACTTCCAGGTGTCGCGCACCGCCGCGCCGAAGCTTCGGCAGGTACTCCTTCACCGCGATGGAACGGGGAACGTACCAGGACGGGTTGATGACGATGTGATCCATCACGTCGGAGAACTCGGGCGTGCGCCGGTCGGGCACGTCCTTGCCGATCACCACGTCCGTCTCGAAGGTCGTCCGGCCATCATCCAAGACGTAGGCCCGGAATTCTGCCAGATTCACCAGAATGCGACGCCCCGCCGACGGAGCCGCCGTCCAGCGCAATCGCTCCAGACCCACGATGATCTGGCCGATGCGTTCGTCGACAGGGACGTTCAAAGCCTCCAACGTCGCGGTTCGCGCCACCCCGTCGGCTTCGATGCCGAGGTCCGCCTGAACGGTACGCACGGCGGCGGTCAGAGCTTCGTCATAGAGGGCCGAACGGGTTCGGCCCATGTATCCCATGCGGATGAGCCGATCCCGCAACGCCGCGACGCCGATGCCGGAATCTCCAGGCTGCAGTGGCGTGGTCCGCAGGTCGGGCCCCCAACCGCCCTCCGCGCGGACCGCCTCGAGACGCAGTTTCTCTCGCAGCAAGCGTATGTAGGCGGGCCGGCGGGGGGGAAGCGCGGCGAGGGCCGCTCCAGGCTCGCCGGAGAGGAATGTCTCCAGCCAGGCGACCCAGTCCCTCTCCGGACGCGACCGCTTGATGCCTGCGTCCACGGCGGAAGGCGCCACGACGCCTCCGCTGACGCTGCGGGCATAGTCGAGCAGCATGGTCGTCAACGCCACGTCCGCCCCGCCTGCGGGGCGGTCGGTCGTCGCGCGGGCAGCAGCGGCCGCGTAGCGCCCCGCGCCGTCGACGGTCGGCAGACCGTGAGCCTGCGCTTCATCCAGAACGCGCAGGAGCGCCTCCCTGCGAAGCTCGGCATCCGGCCCCGACCATATCGGTCGGAACGAGCGGGCTTTGTACACCTCCAACGAGTCACCTTCGACAGGCAGGGCGGAGGCGATGGCTATCTGCTCCGACGTGAAAGCTGGCCCCGTGCGCGCGGACGCGAAGGCACCGGCGAACACTACGGTCGCGGAGACGACGAAGACGAGAACGAGGCGGCTCACGATCATCAAGCTCCAACCTTCACCTGCGATTCCGATCCGGGCGGACGAAGGCTGGGGACGGATCCATAAACAAATCGTCAAGCTTCCTCGGATAGGAGGGGACCGTGGGAACAACGTCGAGGTGAACAGCAGAACGGCGGGAAATCGCAGGTCCGGTCCGGCGATGCGAAGATTGTTGCCGGTGCCGAGACGCGTGTGGCAGAAAGAATCGTCACGTTGGGAAACACAACAACCCGAGGCCGCACAAGACGGCACGCAGAGGGACAGAGCAAGTGACCAGAATCGAGCAGACGGGCATCGGCCCGCGGCTTTCGCGCCGCGGCATTCTCACGGCATTCGCGGCGACGGCCGTCGCGGCCGCACCGACCTACTCCAAGGCTGCGGGCTTCCTCCGCGGCGGTGGCGACATCCGAAGACTGAGGATGACCAACCCCCGCACAGGGGAACGCATGGACACGATCTACTGGCTCGAAGGACGCTACGTCCGGGAGGCCATGCGGGAGGTGAACTTCTTCTTCCGGGACTGGCGGCGCAACGAGGTCAAGGGCATCGACAACAGGACCCTCGACATCATCGCCGCGACCCACAACCTCCTGGAGACGCAGGCTCCGTTCATCCTTCTCTCGGGTTACCGCTCTCCGGCGACCAACCGGATGCTGAGGGCGCGGTCGGGCGGTGTCGCGCGCAATTCTCTCCATCTGAAGGGTCAGGCGGCGGACCTGTCGATCTCCTCACGCAGCGTGACGCAAGTCGCGCGGGCGGCGAAGGCCTGTGCAGCTGGAGGCGTCGGACGATACTCCGGGAGCAACTTCACCCATCTCGACTGCGGCGCGGTCCGCAGTTGGGGGCGCTGATCCGACGGAGCGGCGGCCTCCGGGCCGTCATTCCGCCGCCAGCCTTCGCGCGCCCCCCTCCCCACGGGGGAACACGAAGCAACGCTCACGCCGTATAGACAGCCACAAGGGCGTTCCGGCAGCCGGCAGGAATACCGCAGGAACTGTGGCGCTGACGCGCGCGCCATCGTCCATCCTGAATTCGACGAGGCTCTCCTTGCCCATGAAGCGCGCGCGCTCGACGATCCCGCGTGCGGGCGTCCCCTCCCGAGGCGTGGGAGCCGGCCCCCGCCCGCCCCGGTCGAAGTCGAGGCGGACGTGCTGGGGGCGAAAGACGATGTCGACCTCCGTCCCATCGGCCTGTCCGGGCGCGAGGAACTGGCCGAACGGGGTCTGGCAGAGCGCGCCGCGGACGACGGCCGCGAGGCAGTTCACGTCGGAGAAGAACGCCGCCGCCGCCCGGTCGCACGGCGTGTTGTACATGTTGTACGGCGCGGCCTGCTGCACGATGCGGCCGGCCCGCATCAGCGCGATGTCGTCGGCCATGCGCATCGCCTCGTCCGGCTCATGCGTCACGAGCAGTACCGCCGTACCCTCCTCCCTCAGGACGTCTAAAGTCGCGTCTCGCACCGCGTCACGAAGTCGGTTGTCCAGCCCGGAGAATGGCTCGTCCATCAGCATCACCCGCGGCCTTGGGGCGAGTGCCCGCGCCAGTGCGACGCGCTGCTGCTCGCCGCCGGACAGCTCGTGGGGGTGCTTGCCCTCGTAGCCTGCCAATCCCATCCGCTCGAGAAGCTCGCCTACCCGCTGCCTCCGGCCCTCCCTGTCCGAGCGAAGACCGAAGCCGACATTGCGTCCCACCGTCAGGTGCGGAAACAGAGCGAAGTCCTGGAACATCAGGCCCACACCGCGCGCCTCGGGCGGCAGATGCCTACTGTTGTCCGAAACGGTTCGCCCCTCGAGCCGGACCTCGCCCTTATCCTGCCTGTCGACGCCGGCGATGATGCGCAGGGTCGTGCTCTTGCCGCAACCGGAAGGGCCCAGCACGCAGGTGACTTGTCCGGGACCGACGGACAGGTCTACTCCGTCGACCACGCGTTGCCCGCCAAGGAGGCGCACGAGCCCCCGCGTCTCGAGTATCGCGTCCTGCACCCGGCTATTCCCGACCGTTTCGCTCGGTTCAGGTAACCGTCGAAGCCGACGTCATCAAGGTCGGCTCAGAAGAGCTCGCCGCGCTGCTTCTCGCCTCTCGCGTAGAGCCAGGCAGCGAGGGAAAGGAGAAGCATAAGCCCCGCAAAGGCCGGCCCGCGCCATCCGACCATCCCCTGCAGCGTCGGCGTCGGGGCCACCACCGCCCAGATCGCGAGCGCGAGCAGGAGCAGGAAACCGAACCCGAGCATCCACACCGCCGAGCGGACGTGGGCGAGCAGGCAAAGCCCGCCCACGAGCGTAAGGAGGGCCTGTGCCGCATAGACACCATGCACCCACGCGGGCAGCCCGGACCACCAGGCCTGCTGCTCGGGCGGATACATGTCGATCCAACCGATGTCGTAGGAGACGACCACGTATTGCGCCACAAGGATCGCCCCGTAGAGGCAGGCGATCACGCCCATCAGGGTGAAGTGCCAGCGGCGCATTCCGGTCTCTCCGTGCAGTTACTCCCGTGCGGTTAGCACGGCCCCCGCGTCTCGCCCACTCCGAAAAAGGACGGGGCTGGACGGGAGGACGGAGGCGACGCGCCGCAGGCGGTCGAAGGGTGCATCGCGCTGCGGATAGGTGCAGGAGAGGGACGACAGCGCCCCCGCCCCGGCGATCTCGATCGTCAGTCCCGCGACATCCTCGCGGTCGATCCGCGCGGTGCAGGGCCTGTCGTCGGGTGCCCAAACGGTGATCCGATCGCCCAGCCTATTCCCATGCGCATCGCGGAGGTGGAGGAACGCGCAGTTCTCCAGGTCCTCCATCTTCACCCAATGAAGGGCGACCGGCCGGGCGAAGTCGAGGTCGAAGGTCAGGCCGAGAGTCGGCACCTCCGGCGCCAGCCCCTCGAAACCGTCGATCCGCGCAACGCCGTGCGGGCGGACGTTGCGTCCGCCGGCAGCCGAACGGACGCGCGGCGCACGCCGCTTCAGCGTTATGTCTTCGGGAGACCAATCCTCATCGCCGAGAGCGCGCGGGCCCCGGGAGTCGAAGGCAATGGTGGTCGCAGGCATCTTAATTCCTCCTCGTTCAATCCGGAGGCGACGCGGGCGCGGCGCCCCTCCGCCAGCCCGATCGACGCGGGCGCGGCGGAACTACTGCAATCGGGCCTTTCAATGACTCAGACGGTAGCACGGATTGTCGACGCCGTCGCGGCGGATTTGCGGCAGATCGCGGCGCCTTGTCCGAGACCGTGGCCATGACGCACTCCGACCACGCGATAGTGGCTGGGAGGGGATCGAGAGATGCTGCATCGTCGAGGCTTGAACCCCGCCGCGGGCGGCGATATCCCGTCCGGCACGGCGCGGGTATGGTGAAAAGGTATCACGCGAGCTTCCCAAGCTTAAGTTACGGGTTCGATTCCCGTTACCCGCTCCACCCGTCGCGCCGCCCGGTGCATGGGAGCCGTGCGAACCAACGCCACCGATACTGGAACGCGGCCCGCCGAGCAGGCGCTGGCCCAGGATGCCGAGATGGAAGACGCCCCGCCCTCGATCCCGCCCCTGCTGCAGCCGTTGAGGGCCCCCGAGCTGCGAGGGCTAGGCATCCCGGAGCCATGGACGTTCGGACAGGCCGACCGGGTCCGCTTCTCCGAGCTCGACGTGCTCGACCACGTCAACAACGCCCGGTACCTGAGCTGGTTCGAGTCGCTTCGCATCGCCTACCTGCGCGACTACGGCGTGAGCGACTACGCAGGGCGGGAGCGCCCGGTGCTCGTCCTCAAGCGCGTAGGCGTCTCGTTTCACGCTCCGCTGCATCTGGAGGACGTCTACGTGGTGACCGGACGGACACGTAGCTTCCGCCGGACGTCGTGGGTCATGGAGTACGGGGTCTGGTCGCGGGGCAAACTCTGTGCCGAGGGCGACGCGCTGATCGTCCACATGGCTCAGGACGGAGTGACCCGCGCGCCCCTGGGCGAGAGGATGCGCGACGCCTTCGTCGGGCGTGACGGGGCGGTATCCGAGTAGGACCCTGCCCCGGGCGGAACGGCACCGCGCCCGTCGCCGTTGAGCCTCCAGCGAACGGAGGCACCATGAGCGATACGAAACGCGAGCCGGGCGGTGGCCCCAAACAGGACGGTAAGACCGTGCCCTACGACCCCGACACGCCGCTCGAGGAGCGAGAGGGGGCGACTTCGGCGATGCTAAAGGAGGACATCGCCGGGGGACATACGGGCGACAAGGTCGGGTTCCCGGACCCGGGCGCGGCGCCACTCGGGACAGGCGCCGAGGCGGCAGGCACGCCGTCCAGCCGCGAGCAGATGGAGACCGCCCGACGGCAGGAGACGTCCCGCGGGGAGTCTCCGAAGGCGACGACGGAGGGTCGACCGGTGACACCCGAAGGGCCGGGCGGGAAGGACTGACGGATCATCACCGGGCTTCACGTGCGCGGGCGCCAGGTTTGCATGGCGCACCCAAGCACTTGTCGGATGGTGGCCAAGCGGTCCTACACACAGGTGCTCGTTGCAGGTGTCGGCGCCTGATTCAGCATGGCGTCGCTGGGAGAGATCACCGAATCCGTATTCTCAACTTGGATGTTTGTCCCGCCCTGATGGACAGGCAAGCGTCACCAAGGTCGTCGCCGGATACCCGGGAAACCGGCGGCAGCTCCTGCAAATGAGGAATCAGTAAGCGGAGCGGCTTGGCTGCCGCTCCGTATAGGAGCAGACACTATGCGGACCTAGGCCCTAGTCCCTCCACCCCCGCAGCCGGAGCAGGAGGTCGCGGGTCGAGGCGTCCTTGGCGCTCGCATCGCCTCCTTCGACGAGGGGCCCCAGCGCCGTGGCGAGTTCCTTGCCGAGTTCGACCCCCCACTGATCGTAGCTGTTGATGCCGAGCATCGCGCCTTCCACGAACACCCTGTGCTCGTACAGGGCCACGATCCCGCCGAGCACCTCGGGCGTGAGCTGGGGATAGGCCAGCATCGTGGACGGCCGGTTGCCCGGGAACACACGGTGCCGGGCCTGCCGTTCGAGTTCTTCGCCCTCGAACTTGTCCCGGATCTTCCCGGCAGCCTCGTCGAGCGACCGGCCCCGCATGAGCGCCTCCGCCTGCGCCAACGCGTTCGCGATGAGCAGGCGATGGTGGTGATCGAGATCCGGCTCGTGCCCGCGGGCGGCGATCATGAACTCGCATGGCACGGGCGTGCGGCCCTGATGGATGAGCTGGTAGAAGGCGTGCTGCCCGTTCGTCCCCGGCTCCCCCCAGACGACCGGCCCGGCCGCTCCGGGCAGGGGGCCGCCGTCCATCGTGACGCTCTTGCCGTTCGATTCCATCTCCAGCTGCTGGAGGTAGGCGGGCAGCCGCGCGAGGCGGTCGTCGTAGGGCAGGACGGCGCGCGTCGGGTAGCCGCAGACTTGATGATGCCAGATGCCGACGAGCGCCAGCAGCACGGGAAGACTTCGATCGAGGGGGGCTTCGCGGAAGTGGTCGTCCATTCCCCGGCCGCCCGCGAGGAAATCATCGAACCGATCGGGCCCGATGGCGATCATCAGCGACAGTCCGATGGGCCCCCACATGGAGTAGCGCCCGCCGACCCAGTCCTCGAAGCCGAAGACGCGGGAGGCGTCGATGCCCCATTCCTCCGTCCTCTCACGGGCTGAGGAGAGGGCGGCGAACTGCGCGGCGGGCTCCTCGACGGTGTTCGCCATCCAGTCGCGCGCGGTGGCGGCGTTCGTCATCGTCTCGATTGTGGTGAAGGTCTTCGAGGCGACGATCACCAACGTCGTCGCCGGGTCGAGCCCCCTTGCCGTATCGGCCCAGTCGGCGCCGTCGACGTTGCTCACGAAGTGGCAGCGTGGGCCGTCGCGATAGGGTGCGAGAGCGCGTACCGCCATGGCGGGGCCAAGGTCGGAGCCCCCGATGCCGATGTTGACCACGTCCGTGATCGGCCCGCCCTGTCCTTCGAAGCGTCCCGCCCGCACGTCGTCCGCGAACGCGCGCATCCGGGCGAGCGTTGCCCGCACCTCCGGCATCACGTCCTGTCCGTCGACGACCACCGACTGCTCCCCCCGCAGCGCGGTGTGGAGGACGGCGCGGCCCTCCGTCTCGTTGATGCGCGCGCCGTCGAACATCGCGTCGCGCCGCTCGGGGACACCGGCAGCCATGTCCAGCAGAAGGTTCAGCGCCGGGCCGGTGATCGCCGTCTTGGAGGCGTCGAACACGAACGGCCCCGCCTCCCTGACGAACCGCGAGCGTCGAGCCTCGTCCGCGACGAGCGCATCGATGCGCGCGCCTCGCATCTCGCGCAGCCGCGCCACGCCATCCCAGAACGGGGTCATCGCCTGTCTCCTCTCCCCGGTCCGCCCCTCGTCAGGGCGCCCAATGCACCACCGCCTCGCCGAGGAACGCCGCGACCGGCGCCTCCCGGGGCGGCAGGCGCCGTGCCCGCTCGAGTGCCTCGCGTTTCTCGGGGCCGGCGATCAACAGATGGGTCTCCATGGCCTCGCTTAAGGCCCGCGCACTCAGCGTCACGCGGGGCTCGGACGCGCCCGCCGCGCGCATCGGCAGCAGCAGGGGCGCATCGGGGGCCAGCGCCTCGTCAAGACGGTCGCCCCCAGGGAAGAGACTCGCAGTGTGTCCGTCCTCTCCCATGCCGAGGAGGAGAACCGAGATCGGCATCTCCGCCTCCAGCGCCGGGATCAGGTGCGGGATGCCTTCCTCCGGCGTCGGGTCGTCGGACACGAGCGGGATGAGTTGGGCAGCCGCCGCCCTATCCGTCAGGAGCGTTCGGCGCAGGAGCCCGGTGTTCGAGCGGGGATCGTCCTCCGGCACCCAGCGCTCGTCGTTCAGGAAGACGTGGACGCGGGACCAGTCGAGATCGACCGCCGCGAGCATCGAGAAGACCTCGCCGGGCGTCCGGCCGCCCGGGACGCAGAAGCTCGCGGTGTCGTGAGTGTCGAGACAGGAGCGCAGCGCGTCGGCGAGCGCGTCGGCCACGGCCATCGCCTGCAGCTCGCGGTCGGGATATTCCTGCCATTCCATCCCGCTACCCGCGCGCCACGCCTTCGGCCTCGAGATCGCGCCAGCGCCGGTGGTCGCGGTGCATGAGGGCCATTGCCTCCTCGGGACCGGCGCTGCCCTGCCCGTAGAGGTGGGGCGCTTCGCCGGCTTCCTCCCAGAGGGCGATCGCAGGGTCGATCCAGGCCCACGCGGCCTCGACCTCGTCGCCCCGCATGAAGAGGGTCTGGTCGCCGCGCATGGCATCCATGATGAGGCGTTCGTAGGCGTCCGGGATGTCCGCGCCCTCGGGGCCCAGCGCATCTGCGAAGGACATGTCGAGAGGAACGTTCACCAGCTTCATCCCGCCGCCGGCGGCGGGCTCCTTGATCGTCACCGAGAGGTCGATCCCCTCGTTCGGCTGGAGGCGGATCGCGAGTTGGTTCGACATGCCGCCCGATCCGGGCGCGAAGATTGAATGCGGGGTCTCCCGGAACCGGATCACGATTTCGCTCACGCCGCGGGTCATCCGCTTTCCGGTGCGGAGGTAGAACGGCACTCCCGTCCAGCGCCAGTTGCTGACCGCCACCTTCAGCGCGACGAAGCTCTCGGTGGTCGACCGTGGATCGCCGACGTCCTCGCGGTAGGAGGGCTCCGCCCCGGCGCGGTACTGTCCGCGGACCAGGTTCGCCGGATCGAGGGGGTCCAGCGCCTGGATCACCTTCAGCTTCTCGTCCCGGAGCATGTCGGGCTCGTAGCGGACGGGCGGCTCCATCGCCGTCAGGCAGAGCAGCTGCATCAGGTGGTTCTGGACCATGTCCCGCATGGCGCCCGCGCGGTCGTAATATTCCTCCCGACCGGCGACGCCCATCGGCTCGGCAACGGTGATCTGCACGTGGTCGACGTAGCGCGCGTTCCAGAGCGGCTCGAAAAGGACGTTCGCGAACCGCACCGCGAGGAGGTTCTGGACCGTCTCCTTCCCGAGGAAGTGGTCGATGCGGTAGATCTGGCCCTCCTCGAAGGCCTCTGTAAGCTGGGCGTTCAGCTCTCGCGCGCTCTCGAGGTCCCGCCCGAAGGGCTTCTCGATCACGAGCCGCGAGCCTTCGCAGGCGATCCCGTGTTCCCGCAACCGGTGCGCGAGATCGCCGAACAGGCGCGGTCCGACCGAGAAGTAGAACGCCTTGATGACGTCGTCGCGGACCTCTGCCTTCAAACGATGCCAGCCGCCCTCGCCGCGCGCATCCACGGGAATGTAGTGGCACCGCTCGAGGAACGCCTCGATCGTCCCGGCGTCGCGCTTCTCTTCCTTGACGAAGGTATCGATGGCCTTTCGGGCGAGGTCGCGGAAGCCGGCGTCGTCCAACTCTGTCCGGGCGGCGCCGATCAGGCGGGCCTCGCCTGTCATCTGACCGCCGAGGAAGCGCCGGTAGAGCGAGGGGATGATCTTGCGCTGGGCGAGATCGCCGGTCGCCCCGAAGACCACGAGGTCGAACGGATCGACGGGCTCGGTGCGCGGGGCCATGGGCGCCTCCTTCGTGCTGGCAGCGCGGGCGCCGTCCGGTTCGGTGTCTAGCACGCGGTCAGGGTGCCGCAACCGTGGGCCCGCCCGCGGGGTGGTCGATCCGCCCGCCCGGCAGCGGCGAGCCCACCCCCGTGGTGCCCGGGAACGTGATCGGGAGGCCGCGCAACACGCGCACCGCGACGAAAGCGAAGGCCTGGGCCTCCAGCATGTCTCCGTCCAGACCGGCAGCCTCTATGGGTTCGACAGTGCATCCGCACGCCTCCGCGATGGACGCCATGATCGCGGGGTTCCGCCGCCCTCCGCCCGTCACCAGCAGACGCTCGGGCGTCAATGGTGTGTGCACGAGGGACCGCGCGACCGATGCGGCGATCACCGCGACCCAAGTCGCCGCGGCATCCTCCGGGCGCAACCGGTCCACCGCCTCGCGGCGGTGCGCAAAGGAGTCACGGTCTAGCGACTTCGGCGGAGGGCGGTCGAAATAGGGATCCGATAGGACCTCTGCCACCGCCGCCGCGTTTGCGCGTCCCGCGCGGGCCAGCACGCCGTCGCGATCGAACGGTCCGCGCCTCAGAGCAGCGCAGAGGTCGTCGATGGGAGCGTTGGCCGGCCCCGTGTCGAAGGCGAGGAGGGCACCAGGCTCCTCCATCTCCCGTCGCGGGTCCGCCCAGGTGAGGTTTCCGACGCCACCGAGGTTCAGCACGGCCACCGGGGCCGTCGCGCCCGTCCACCGCGCGCAGGCATGGTGGAACGCGGGCGCCAGCGGTGCCCCCTCGCCGCCCGCGGCCACGTCGGCACTCCGCATGTCCCACGCCACGCTGCGTCCGAGCTTTCGCGCGAGCGCCGCGCCGTCGCCGGCCTGATGCGTCCGGCCGACCTCGGGCGCGTGAGCCAGCGTCTGGCCGTGGAACCCCACAAGCGTGGCCTTCTCCGCAAGTGCACTCAGCGCCTCCACATGCGACGCGAGCACGGCCTCCGCGGCAGGCGCCACCTCCGGCTCGCCCGGCCAGCGGCCCAACGCCGTGCGGATCGCCTGCCGCTCCTCCGACGTGTAGGCCCGGTAGCGGGCCTCCCCGAACTCGGAGATGCTCGCCCCGTCCGTCCGCAGGAGGGCCGCGTCGACCCCGTCGAGCGACGTGCCGGACATCGCGCCCAGCGCCCAGATCGGCTCGTCACGTCTTTGCATCCCGCCCCCGACCCGCGCTTTCCCCCTGCCCGTGCGGCTGCTATCGGAGCGCCGCCCGGAGGATGCAAGCATGACCCACACCCCCAGATCCGAATTCCTCCAGGTCATGCATACGCGCGGGTTCGTCCACGACTGCACCGACCTGGAGGGGCTCGACGAGGCGCTCATGACGGGGGTCGTGCCGGGCTATATCGGTTTCGACGCGACGGCGACCTCGCTGCATGTCGGTTCCCTGATCCAGATCATGATGCTCCGCTGGCTCCAGCGCACGGGCCACAAGCCCATCGCGCTGATGGGCGGCGGCACCACGAAGGTGGGCGACCCCAGCTTTCGCGCCGACGAGCGACCGCTGCTCTCTCCGGAGCGGATCGACGCGAACATCGCCGGTATCCGACAGGTCTTCTCCCGCTACGTCGCCTTCGGCGATGGTCCGACGGATGCAATCATTCCGAACAACGCCGAATGGCTCGACGGGTTGAACTATTTGGAGTTCCTGCGGGATGTCGGGCGGCACTTCTCGGTGAACCGGATGCTCTCCTTCGAATCCGTGAAGTCCCGCCTCGACCGGGAGCAATCGCTGAGTTTCCTCGAGTTCAACTACATGATCCTCCAGGCGTATGACTTCCTCGAACTCGGGCGACGGACCGGCTGCCGGCTGCAGATGGGTGGATCGGACCAGTGGGGAAACATCGTCAACGGCGTCGACCTCAACCGTCGGATCGACGAGCGCGCGGTGTTCGGCCTGACCTCGCCGCTCCTCACGACGTCGGACGGCAAGAAGATGGGCAAAACAGCCGAGGGCGCGGTCTGGCTCAACGCGGACATGCGATCGCCCTACGAATTCTGGCAGTTCTGGAGAAACACCGCGGACGCGGATGTGGGACGGTTCTTGAAGCTCTACACCGAGTTGCCGGTGGAGGATTGCGAGCGGTTGGGCGCGCTTGGGGGCGCCGAGATCAATGAGGCCAAGGTGGTGTTGGCGCGGGAGGTGACGATGCTCGCGCACGGGGCGGGAGCCGCAGAGGCAGCGACCGCGACGGCACGCGAGGTGTTCGAACGCGGCGGCTCGGGCGAGGCGCTGCCGACGGTGACGCTGACCCGCGAGGAGGTCGGCGAAGGAATCGCGAACACGCAGCTCTTCGTCCGGGCCGGGCTCGCCGGCTCCGGCAAGGAGGCACGTCGGCTCTTCGCCGAGGGCGGCGCTCGCATCGACGACGCGCCGGCCGGGGAGCCTCGTCTGATGACGGCAGAGGAACTCGCGCCGGGACTCAAGCTTTCGGCGGGCCGGAAGCGTCACGCGCTCGTGCGGCTCGACGGCTGAACATCAGCGCGCGGAACAACGAGCGCCGCCGCCCCGTTCAGGTCCTGACCGCACCAAAGAACGGAGCGAGATATGAGCGCCCCCAACACCAACGTCGAGAAGCAGGCGAAGAAGCATTCTGGGCCGCTATACGGGATCATCGGAGGGCTCGCGCTCGCCGCAATCCTGCTCGTCGCCCTCCTCTTCTTCGTGACCGACTCCGAGGAAGGCGCTGCAGCGGACGGCTCCGCTGACGACGGCGTAGGCGTCCTCGCCGCGCCACCTACGGCCGATGGGATTGGCGACGATGACGGTGTGCCCGCGGTAGACTGATCGAGGGTCAACCAAGTGCATCGGTGAGCACCTGAGGTATTTCCTGACCGCTGGGCGGGTTCTGGCGGTTTACAAGCCCCCTGCCGGCTTGTTCAATCGATTTGCACATTCATCGAGACGCGTAGGTATGCGCCCGTCGGGTGGATGACCTCCGCGGGTAGTTGGAGGCCGCCGATAAATGTAGACGTGGCACACGGGCCGCGGCCCGGCGCAGACCACAGACCAGACCCTCGAACATGGTCCCTGCGGCCTGCGAGATTTCGGGCATGGTCCGTGGCGGAAATTATTCCCGAGTGCCGGGGAACGGGTCACGGACAGATGGATCGCATCCGCCTTGCAGCAGGCCGACGGTGGTACGCCCGGCGGGGTTTGCGGTAATTAGGCGTGTCGGAAGCGACGTCTTGCCGGTAGGACAAGGTCCGCGACGGCCTTGTTGCATCAAATCTGCCCGGTATTCACTAGAGTAGCTTAGCGTCAAAGCTGAGCGGCATGTCATAGTCTGCGCCAACCCGCTAACGCATCCTGAACAGGTCAGCCTACAACGCCGGGCTGCGTCGGCGCGGATCGATTACGGTCTCGCTCGAACCGTCGACGCCTTGGCATGGCACGCCGCCAGGCCAGCGCGGCGCGCAACCGGTCTGCAGCGACGCCACGATCCAGACATGCCTGACGATCAGGGTTCTGATCGGACTGCCGCTTCGTCAAACGAAAGGGTTCTTGGCCAGCCCGCTGAAGCTGGCGGGCCTTGACTGCTCGGTGCCGGACTACTCGACGCAGTGCCGCCGCAAGGAGACGCTGGCCG
This sequence comes from uncultured Jannaschia sp., assembly GCA_964637265.1. GTDB lineage: Bacteria > Pseudomonadota > Alphaproteobacteria > Rhodobacterales > Rhodobacteraceae > Jannaschia. Next base: position 20,363 of record CAZWWR010000002.1, on the reverse strand, counting down.
TCCGGCTGCCCTACTGGGGCTGGGGAAGGCCGCTGCATCTGCTGATCGACGTTACCGGCATCAAGGACCGCGGCGAGGGCGAATGGCAAGCATGCTAGCACGGCGGGACCAGACGGCGCTTATGGCGCAGGGTCCACATCGCCGTCGATGAAGCGACGCTAGAGGCTCGGGCGGTTAAGATCACCGGCAGCGGCGTCGGTGACGCGCCCATGCTGCCCGACCTGCTCGATCAGATCTCCGAGGGCGAGCCGATCACCTCCGTCACCGCCGACGGCGCCTACGACGACCGCCCCTGCCTCGACGCGATCGTGGAGCCGACGCGATCATCCCGCCCCGCCGGAACGCCAAGCGCCGGAAGACGGCTGGCCATGGCGCGGCAAGCCGCAACGAGGCTCTGCGTGCCATTGGGCGCTTCGGCCGGACGCTCTCGCGGAAGTGGAGTGGCTACCACCACCGCAGCCGCGTCGAGACCAAGATGAGCTGCATCAAGCTGTTCGGCCAAAGGCTCGCCGCCCGAGACTTCGACCGTCAGACCGCCGAGCTCCACGCCCGCATCGCATCCATAACCGCTCTACAGCGCTCGGCATCCTCATCACGAAGCCCGTTGGCTAATAGAAGACGGGAAAAGGGAAAGTCCGCCCCTCAGACGCTTTAATCAACAAGGCCCTGATGGAGCGTAGGCGTATTGATTGCGCAGGTCTTTCGGACTGTGAATGAACGAACCATGCCCAAGAAACTTGCGCACGAGCCTATCGTCGTCCTCTCCGGCGCAGGACTGTCCGCCGAGGCGGGGCTCGGGACGTTTCGTGACGCGGGGGGCGTTTGGACGACGTACGACCTCGGCGAGGTCGCGACGCCCGAAGGGTTCGCGGCAGATCCGGGGAAGGTGCACGAGTTCTACAACGCGCGCCGGGACAACATGGCGGCCGCCGAGCCGGGTCCCGCGCATACGGCGCTGGCGCGCCTGTCGCGGCGGGCGGACGTGACGCTGATCACGCAGAACATCGACGACCTGCTGGAACGGGCCGGTGCGACGGACGTGATACATATGCACGGAGAGCTGGCGCGCGCCCTGTGCGACGTTTGCGGGGCGCGCTGGGATGCGCCGGATCGGATGCGTGCCGAGGACGCCTGCCCCGTCTGCGGCCGCGCGGCGACCCGGCCGGATGTCGTGTGGTTCGGCGAGATTCCCTATCACATGGAGCGGATCGGGGCGGCGCTCGACGCGGCGGACCTGTTTGTGGCGATCGGGACGTCAGGCACGGTGTACCCTGCAGCGGGCTTCGCCGCCGGGGCGCGGGCGGCCGGCGCGCGGACTCTCGTGCTCAACCTCGAGGCGTCGGGAGGAGCGTTCGACGAGGTGCGCGAGGGCCCGGCGAGCCGCCTCGTGCCTGAATGGGTCGCGGAGGTCGCGGGCGGGTGAGCGGATGCGGCGGGCGGGCGCGGCCGGCGGTGATCGTGCTCGCTGCGGGGTCATCGGCGCGGATGCGCGGTGCGGACAAGCTGCTCGAGACCGTGGAGGGCGAGCCCCTCGTGCTGCGGGCCGCGCGGGCTGCCTGCCGGGCGGCGGAGGAGGCGATCGTCGTCATCCCCGACGGCGGGACGGCGCGGGCGGCGTGGCTCGTCGACCTGCCGCTGCGAGTGCTGCCCGTCGGTGAGCGGGCGATGTCGGCGTCGCTCCGGGCAGGGATCGCGGCCTGCCGGTCGGACGCAGCGACGATACATCTGGCCGACATGCCGGAGATCGGGGCGGCCGAGCTCGAGGCGCAGGCTGCAGCCTGGGCGGAGTGCGACGCCCCGATCCTGCAGGCGACCGCGGCCGACGGACGGCCGGGTCAGCCGGTGACCTTCGCACGGTCCGTGTTTCCCGAAATCCTGAGGTTGCGGGGCGACGGAGGGGCGCGCCCGCTTCTCGACCGGCACCCTGTGGCGTGGCATCCGCTGCGGGGAGAGGCCGCGCTGATCGACCTCGACACGCCCGAGGAATGGGCCGCATGGCGGGCTGCGAGCGGGACGCCCGTCTGAGGGAGGTTCGGGCGCCGGAATGCACCCGGGAAGGCGCCGCGGGGGTGCATACGCACGCCCCCCCATATCGATCTCGAGCGGCGGCCCCGGGCCCTGCGGCCGTCAGCGCGACGGACCGCCGCGGTCCTTCGCCGCCTCGTCCGCCCCGCCGTCCCGCCCGGAGCCGTCTCGGGCGGCCGGTCCATCCTCGGAAGGCGCGCCGCCTTGCGCGGCCCAGCGGGCCATCTGGCGCATCGCGCCGTGGAGCGTGCCGATGTCGGCGGAGGTGAGCGGCATGCGGGACCAGAGGTTGCGCAGCGCGCGGCGCATGGCCGGGGCGCGGGCCGGCGGGAAGAAGAAGCCAGCCGCGTCAAGCCGCTCCTCCCAGTGGTCCACGAGGGCGGCGCGTTCGGCCTCCGTCGCCCAGTCGGTGCCGGCCATCTCCACCGCGACGCCGCCCGTGCCTCCCGCCGCGCGGCGCCATTCGTAGCCCATCAGCAGCACGCATTGGGCGAGGTTGAGCGACGGGAAGGCCGGGTTCGACGGCACGGAGACGATGGCGTGGGCGGCGGCGACGTCCTCGTTGCCGAGGCCGGCCCTTTCCGGGCCGAACAGCACCGCCACGCGCTGGCCCTGCGCGATGCGGTCGCGTGCCTCGGCCATCGCCGTCTCCGGATCGTAGAGCGGCTTGGTGAGGTCGCGCTCGCGGGCGGTCGTGGCCAGGACCCAGTGCGCCGCGCCCACGGCATCGGCGGTGCTCGGGTCGACGCGGGCCGCGTCGAGAACCCGCCCCGCCCCGGAGGCCAACGCGACGGCGCGCGAGTTCGGCCAGCCGTCGCGCGGCTCGACCACCGTCATCCGGTCGAGCCCGAAGTTCCACATGGCGCGGGCCGCGGCCCCCACGTTCTCGCCCATCTGCGGGCGCACGAGCACGAAGGTGGGGGTGGCATTCCCGGTCATGGGCGACCGGCTAGCGCGGCGCCTGTTGCGGCGCAACGGCGCGGCGGCTACCCGTCGCGGCGGACCGACGACCGCCGAGACCCCGATGACCGACACCACGACTGGCCCGAAGGCCGGCTCCGCCCCCGAAGGCGCGGCCGAAGCGCCCCGGCTCTACCTCGTCACGCCCTCCGACGATGCGGGCCTGCTCGAGCGGGTGCTGCCCGTCCTCGACTCCCGGGAGGTGGCGTGCCTGCGGCTGCAGCTCGCGACCCGCGACGAGGAGCGTCTGATGCGGGCCGCGGACGCCATGAGGGAGGCGGCCCATGCGCGGGACATTCCGGTGGTGATCGCGGAGCATCAGGCACTCGTGGAACGTCTGGGGCTCGACGGCGTGCATCTGTCGGACGGGCGGGGGCTGGGAAAGCTCCGCCGCGGCTGGGGAGAGGATCCGATCATCGGAGCCCATTGCGGCGCCTCGCGGCATGACGGGCTGCTCGCCGGGGAGGCGGGTGCCGACTACGTGAGCTTCGGCCCGGCCGGCGCGTCCGCGCTGGGCGACGGGACGCGGGCGGAGCGCGCCCTGTTCGTCTGGTGGTCTGAGATGATCGAGGTGCCGGTGGTGGCCGAGGGCGCGCTCGACACGGCGGCCGTGGAGACGCTCGCCCCGGTGGCGGACTTCTTCGCCGTAGGCGCCGAGATCTGGGAGACGGACGACCCGGCCCGCGCGCTCGGGACGCTCCTCGCGCCGCTGGGCTGAGGGGTCGGACGGCCTCTCGGCGCGGAGTTGGGCGGCCCCCGGGGTCGATCGGCCGTTTCCGGGCATGCGATTCCCGCCGGGGCCGGACGATCAGGCGAGGAGGAGCCCTTCTGCGGCCAGGCCCGCGCGGATGCTCGCCTCGGCGGCGCGTGCGAGGGCCTTGCGGTCCGCGTGGTCGGCGACCCGCAGGGGCGGGTGGTAGATCACCACGACGCGGCCATGCCCGCCGCGGGCGAGCATCCTAAGCAGATGCGTTGCAAAGCCCATGTCGCCCCACCAGCCGTAGAAGCGCGCCGCCTCGCCCGCCGGCGCGTGATAGGCGAGCGTGACGGGTTGGACGCTGACCGTGTCGCGTAGGCCCTCGGTGAGGAAGGCGGCGAAGAGGGTCGTCTTGAAGGGGAGCACGCGGACGCCGTCGGTGCTGGTCCCTTCGGGAAAGAACAGCAGCTTGTGACCGGCGTGGAGCCGCGCCTCGAGCAGCGCCTGCTGGGCGAGGGCGTCGCGTCTGTCCCGGCGGATGAACAGCGTACCGGTGGCGCGCGCCAGCCAGCCGATGCCGGGCCACGTGGACACCTCCTCCTTGGCCACGAAGTAGATCCGCTTCGACGCGTTGAGCGCGTAGATGTCCAGCCAGCTTGCGTGGTTGGCGACCACCGCCCCCTCTTCGGTCATCACCTTTCCGCGAACCTCGCGGCGAATGCCGAGGATGGCGAGCGAGGCGAGGCAGACGCCCTGGGTGATCCAGGGGGTGAGCGGCCGACGCAGGCCGTAGAGCGGCCGTTCGACCGCCCGCAGCGACAGGAGCGTCGCGAGCCCGCCGAAGTTCACGAGCGCGAGCGCCAGTCCGCGCGGCACGGCGCGGACCCATCCGGCCGGGCCGATGCGCGGCTCGAGCGGCGGGTCGGGCGGGCCCATCCACGTCATGCCGGCGCCGTCATCTGTATCGGCGGGCCCCGCCGGGCGTGGCCCGCGCCAGATCGAGGACCATGCAGACGTCGACCGTGTTGAAGGGCCGGTCGATCCATGCGCCTTCCCCCACCATGGCACCGGACCGGATGTACGCGCGCATCAGCGCCGGAAGGCCGGCCTCGGCACCTTCCCGGGGGGCGCCCGAGACCGTCACCGCCTCGGGGCCGACGGCATGGGGGCGCAGCGGTTCGGGCGCGAGATGCCGGGCGCGCAGGTAGCGCAGCGAATCCATGTGGGGGGCGGGATCGCGCCCCGGGAAGGAGGCGGCGCCGAAGACGATCTCCGCGCCGGTCGCACGCAGGTGCCGCAGCATCCCGCCGAACAGGGCGAAAGCGGCGGCGCCTCCGCGGTAGTCGGGATGCAGGCAGGTACGGCCCATCTCGACGAGGCGGCGGCCGCTCCGGAGCAGCGGCGTGACGTCGAACTCGCCGGCCGTGTAGAAGCCGTCCTCGCCCCGGCCGAGCCGCATCGTGGCGACGACGCCCGCCTCCGGCCTGGCCGGATCCCGCAGCACGAGATGCTCGCACGCGGCGTCGAAGCGGTCGGCCTCGAGGCCGTCGGCCGAGGCGGCCGCCCGCGCGCCGAGCTCGCCCACGAAGACGCGGTGACGCAGGGCCTGCGCCGCGCGGATCTCCTCCATGTCTCGCGTGACGCGGAAGGCAAGCGCCGACGGGCCCCTCGACAGGGACACCGCGTCGCGGCAGGCGGGGTTCGGCCGGTCCATCGGCGGGCTGCTAGGCGAGGTGCAGCCGCCGCGCAAGCCAGCGGGCGGAGGCCTTGCGACGTTAACTGGCGGTCAAGCTATCGTTGTCATTCGAGGACGGGCCGGAGGAGCACCCGGCTGCCCTCGATGACCTGCTTGCCAGCATTTTGAAAGTTCACCGTGACCTTCCCACCGACATTCGACTGCACCTGCCCAGTCCCCCATTCGGGGGCTTGCGGATGCTCGACCAGCATCCCGGGCTCAAGCATCGCGTTCAGCTCGGCGCTCATCTGCGGGGTCCCCTCATGACGGATACGACGGGGGAGCCTAGCGCTTCGGGCGCGGGGGGCGAGACCGACCTCGCCGCGCTGGTCGCCTCGCGGATCTGCCACGACATCGTCAGCCCGGTCGGCGCGATGCGCTACGCGCTGGAGCTGCTGCCCGCCGCCGCCAGCGAGAGCCCCGAGGGGCGGCTGATGCGCGACGCCGTCGAGACGGCGCTCGGGCGGATCGAGTTCTTCCGGATGGCGTTCGGCGACCCCGGCTCCGGTGGCGAGGTGAGCGCGAAGGCGATGCGCGAGATGCTCGCCGCCGCCTACGCCGACAGCCGCAGCACCGTGTCCTGGGAGGACGACGAGGAGCGGCCGCGCGGCGACATGCGCATCGCCTGCCTCGGGCTTGCCTGCGTCGACACGGCCACGCCGCGGGGTGCCCAGATCACCGTGAGCCGGGACGGCGTCGGTTGGGCCATATCGGCCGAGGCGCCGCGGCTCAAGATCGACGCGCCGCTCTGGAACGCCCTAGGCGAGGGACGCGTGCCGGACGAGCTGCACGGCGCGCAGGTGCAGTTCGGCCTGCTCGCGATGGCCTCGCGGACGCTTCGGCGGCCGATCTCGCTCACCGTGGAGGAGGCAGGCCTGATCCTGCGCGTCTGAGTGAAGTCCGGGCTGTCATGGATCGTCTAGGTGGAGGCGGGGCGGAGCGCCGTCGCGTCGCGTCGGGATGCGGAGTTCCGCGGCTGCGGGATCGCAGCGCCCTCGGTTGCGTCGGGACCGTCCGGCGCTACCCTCGGTGGTGGGAGGACATGCCATGACCCGAGGCCCTATCGCCCGCATCTCGTCGCTCGCGCCGGCCGCCCTCGCGGCAGTCCTCGCAGGCGCGCCCGCCATTCCGCAGGAAGCCGCCGGTGAGGCGGGATCGGATGGCGGCGAGGGGGCCGGGATCGCCCGGGCCGAGACGGCGAACCGTGCGGACTGGGAGGTATTCGAGGCCGATCCGGAGATGGTCTTCACGGACTGCGTCCCCTTCGCCATGGCTGGCGCCCGCTGCGGGCTGGGCGGTGCGGTTGCGGACCAGCATCTCTGCCTCGCGCTCGGCCCGGGCGAGGAGCCGCTAGCGCAGGAGGTGCTCCTCCCCGGGACCGAGCACGTGACCTTCGCCGACATCTCGCCCCGCGCCATCGAGGAGATCCGCTGCCGGCAACTGGCCGAGGAGGCGCCCGGCGGCGGCGATTGAGCGTCTGCCGCTCTGCGCGCCTTCCACCGCGGCGACGGAGTGCCTGCGGAGTTCGGCTGGAGGGGCCTGAGCCGAATCAGACGGGGTGGAGCCCGGCGGAGAAGCGGCGGGCGTTCTCGCGGTAATGTGCGGCAGAGCCGAGCAGGGCCTCGCGCTGGGCACCGTCCAGTTCCCTGACGATCTTGCCCGGCGCGCCCATCACGAGGGCGCCGTCGGGGATCTCCTTGCCCTCGGTGATCAGCGCACCGGCCCCGATCAGGCAGCCGCGCCCGATCCGCGCGCCGTTGAGGACGGTCGCCCCCATGCCGACGAGCGAGCCCGCGCCGATCGTGCATCCGTGCAGCATCGCCTTGTGGCCGATCGTGCAGTCCGGCCCGATTTCGAGCGGAAACCCCATGTCGGTGTGGAGCACGCAGTTCTCCTGCACGTTCGAGCCCCGGCCGACGGTGATCCGTTCGTTGTCGCCGCGCAGCGTCGCGCCGAACCAGACATTGGCCCCGGCCTCGAGCGTCACCCGGCCGATCACGTTGGCGTCCGGCGCGACCCAGGTCCCTCCGCCCAGGTCCGGCGCCTCTCCGTCGAGCGCGTAGATCATCCTTCCCTCCCCCTGAACTCCGCCGAGAGCGACCGCGTGAAGCCGCCCAGCCACGGCTGCCGTTCCCGCCGCAGCCGCTCCGCCGACAGGATCGTCCGCAGATCCGCCTCGCAGGCGTCGGCATCCTCGTTGACGAGCACGTAGCCGTACTCCGCCCAATGGCTGATCTCGGCCTCGGACTTGGCCATTCGGCCGGCGATCACGGCATCGGTGTCCTGCCCACGCCCGCGCAGTCGGGCCTCGAGCGCGGCGATCGAGGGGGGCAGCAGGAAGATGCTCACGACGTCGCGGGCGAGCGCGGAGTTCGCGATCTGCTGGGTGCCTTGCCAGTCTATGTCGAAGAGCACGTCCCGGCCCGCCGCCAGCGCCGCCTCGACGGGCGCGCGGGGGGAGCCGTAATGGTGGCCGAACACTTCCGCGTGCTCGAGGAGCTCGCCGTCGAGCACCATCCGTCCGAACGTGTCTTTCGATCGGAAGAAGTAGTCGACGCCCTCCTCCTCCCCGGGGCGCGGCGGCCGCGTCGTGGCCGAGACGGAGAAGCCGAGGGTCGGGTCCCACCGCATCAGGCGCCGGGCCATCGTCGACTTGCCGGCCCCGGAGGGCGAGGAGAGGATGACGAGCATTCCCCGGCGTTCCCGCGCGGTCACGGGTCCCTCGCCGGGACGGAGGGTTCCGACTCCGCTCATGCTCACTCCACGTTCTGGACCTGCTCGCGCAGACGGTCGATCAGCGTCTTGAGCTCAAGGCCCGCAGCCGTCAGCTCGGACATCTGCGCCTTCGCGCAGAGGGTGTTGGCCTCCCGGTTGAACTCCTGCGTCAGGAAGTCGAGCCGTCGCCCGACCGGACCCTCCCCATCGAGCAGTCCGCGCGCCGCGGCGAGATGGGCGCGCAGGCGGTCGAGCTCCTCGGTGACGTCTCCGCGGACCGCGAGGAGGGCCACCTCCTGCGCCACGCGCTCGGCGTCGACCTGGGCGCCGGAGATGCGTCCGAGCGCCTCCTCGAGCACCCGGGACTGATGCGCCGCCCGGGCCGGCCCGAGCGCCTCGGCGGCGGCGACCTGCGCCTCGATCCCGTCCAGATGGGCGGCGCAGGCCCGGCGCAGCTCGGCGCCTTCGAGGGCACGCATCTCCGTCCAGTCGGACAATAGGCGGGCGAGATCGGCGCGGCAGAGATCGAGCCCCGGGGGTACGGCCGCCTCGCGCAGCTCGAAGACACCGCGCAGGGAGAGCAGATCGGTGGCGCGCGAGGGCGCGAGACCCAGCCCCGCCTCGGCGGCCCGCGCCTCGACCTGCGCAAGCGCGGAGAGCGCAGCCTCGAGCCCCGCCCCGTCGATGGCGGGGGCCGGCCCGCTTTCGCCGTCACCCAGCCGCAACGCGATCGTGACGTTGCCCCGCCCTGCCGCAGCCGCGACCTCGGCCCGGACCAGCGCCTCGAGCCCGGCCACCTCGGGCAGCCGCGTGCGGATGTCGAGCCCGCGCGCGTTCACCGACCTGATCTCCCAGCGGCGCGCGGGCGCCCCCTCCCCCGCCGGCGCATCGAGCGCGGCAAATCCCGTCATCGATCTCATGCGGGCCAACTGCCACGCAGCTGCCGGGGCGACAAGATCGGCGCCGTTCCGCCGGGCCTCCGGGCGTTCGATCGGCCTCGGCGGCAAACCGCTCAGCGTTTACCCTGACCGTAGGAATCCCGCGCAAATCCCGGACAATTTTCGTAGGTTGAGAGAAGAAACCGGCGAAACTTCCTACGATTGATTGGTGTGGGGTATTGAGGATGCAGGCGAACGAACGAGCGCGGGGTTACGGCAGACCGGCCGCCGTGCCGGATCTCCTCAGGCACAGGATCGTTCGGAGGTCGCGCCTCCTCGACTGCTGCTATTCCGTCTGGAGCGGACAGCGCGGCGATGCGACGGTACCCCTGACGACGGACCTGACCGACGCGCTCACCAGCCCCTTCGCGGACCACATGATGATGCTCGACAGCCACGGACCCGGTGCCATCCGCATCCGGCGTGGAGGCCGGGTGATCCGCGCGCTGCTGGGCACGGAGGCCCGCGGGCTTCCGGTCCGGGCACTGTTCCACGTCGTCGGGCGCAGCCGGATCCTCACCACGGTGGATCAGGCCTTCGGCGAGCCCTCGGTCGTCACGCTCGACTTGGAGGAGCACACGATCGGGGACGCGATGCCGCTTCGTGCGCAACTGCTGCTGCTGCCGCTGCGGGACGCGTCGGGCGCGATCACGAAGGCACTGGGCTGCGTGGCCCTGCAGGGGCCGATCGGCGATGGCCCGCACCGGTTCCGGATGACCGGCCAGCAGGCGGCGCCCGTCGGCCAGTGTGCGGCGAGCGCCGCCGCGCCCCCTCCGGCCACGCCGCGGGCGGCCGGAGTCCCTCACCTGCGTCTCGTGACCTGACTCTCAGGACGCGGCGCGCCGCTCCTCCCGGAGGGACGCAAGCTGCTCCGCGACGAGAAAGGCGAGTTCGAGCGCCTGGCTCGCGTTCAGCCGCGGATCGCATGCCGTATGGTAGCGGGACGAAAGGTCCTCCTCCGTCACCGCCCGGACGCCTCCGGTGCATTCGGTCACGTCGGCGCCCGTCATCTCGAAATGCACACCGCCCGGCACCGTGCCCTCCGCCCGATGGACGGCGAAGAACTCCTGAACCTCCGAGAGTACGGCGTTGAAGGGCCGCGTCTTGTAGCCGGTGGCCGACTTGATCGTGTTGCCGTGCATCGGATCGCAGGACCAGACGACCTCGGCCCCCTCCTCGCGCACCGCCCGGACGAGCCGTGGCAGATGTTCGGCAACCTTGCCCGCGCCGAACCGCGCGATCAGGGTCAACCGCCCCATCTCGTTGCGGGGATTGAGCGCGGCCATCAGACGCTTGAGGTCGTCCGCGCTCGTGCTCGGCCCGCACTTGAGGCCGATCGGATTGAGGACGCCGCGGGCGAACTCGACATGCGCGCCATCAGGCTGCCGCGTGCGGTCGCCAATCCAGATCATGTGCCCCGAGCCCGCGAGCCACTGGCCGGTGAGGGAATCCTGACGGCAGAGGGCCTCCTCGTACTCGAGGAGCAGCGCCTCGTGCGAGGTGTAGAAGTCGACCGTGGACATCTCGGAATTGGTGTCCGCGCTCATGCCGGCCGCGGTCATGAAGTCGAGCGTGTCCTGGATGCGCGTGGCGATGTCGCGGTACTGCGCGGCGCGCGGTCCCTCGGCGAAGCCCAGCGTCCACGAGTGGACCTGATGCATGTCGGCGAAGCCGCCCTTCGAGAACGCGCGCAGCAGGTTCAGCGTTGCGGCCGCCTGGGTGTAGGCCTCGAGCATCTTCTCCGGGCGCGGGGTCCGGGATTCGGGCGTGAAGGGCAACTCGTTGACGATGTCGCCCCGGTAGGAGGGCAGCTCGACGCCGTCCTTCGTCTCGGTGGCCGCCGAGCGCGGCTTGGCGAACTGACCGGCCATCCGGCCGACCTTCACGACCGGGACCTTGGCGCCGTAGGTGAGCACCATGGCCATCTGCAGCATGACCTTGAAGGTGTCGCGGATGCCGTCGGCCGAGAACTCCGCGAAGCTCTCCGCGCAGTCGCCGCCCTGGAGCAGGAACGCCTCGCCCCGCCCGGCGGCGGCCAGTTCGGCCCGGAGCGTCCGGGCCTCGCCCGCGAAGACGAGCGGCGGGTAGCGGCGCAGGCGCTCTTCCACCGCGCCGAGCCCGTCCGGGCTGGTGTAGTCCGGCATCTGCACGCGCGCGCGCTCGCGCCATGCCGATCTCGTCCAGTCGCTCATCTCTCCTGCTCCCCGTCAGGGCCTCCTCCGGTCCCCTCGGTTAGCGCAAGCCGTGCGCGCCTGCCACCCCGGCGGCGGGCGGGGGGCGCTCCCTCCGCGGCCGCGCGCAGGAGCGCCGTCATCGGGTGCTCGGGCGGGCATCCCTCCTCGCGCGCGCGGGCCAGCAGGCGCCGCGCCGCCGCGTCGGACGGGCCGTCGAGCGAGAGCGCCCAGTCCAAGAGGATCGAGCGACACTCGGCCTCGCCGATCCCCTCCATGCGGTAGGCTTCGGCCACCAGCCGCTTCGGATCCTCCGGGGGCCCCATCACCGAAGCGCCGCGTCGATGGCGTCAGCGGCCTCGGCGGCGCGCTCATCGATCTCCCGCTCCAGGGAGGTGCGGTCCGCCGTTCCGGTGCGGGCGGCCAGCAACGCGTCGCCGCCGGTGCCCAGCGCGCCCGGAGGGTCCTCCCGGGTGAGAAGACGGGTGAGCTGCGTCACGTCGGCCATTAGGGCATGGGCCCGGGCCAGCGCCTCGCGGGCAAGCGGGGGAAGCCAGCCCGGGGCGGCGAGCTGCTCGGCGGTCGCGCGGCGGGGACAGCCGGCGACGAGCGCGTGCGCCTGCGCGGCAAGCTCGACGTCCTGCATCCGGCCGGGGCCGGACTTCACCGCGAGGCCCGCGCCCTTGCGACCCGCCTCGGCGAGGCGGCGGCGCATGTCGGCCAGCTGGGTCGCGACGGCGGGCGCGGCGTACCGTCCGGCGGCGATCACCTCCCGGCGCGCGGCCTCGACCTCGTCGCCCAGACCCCCGTCTCCCGCGACCACCCGCGCCCGGGTGAGCGCCATGTGCTCCCACGCCCAGGCCTCCTCCGCCTGGTAGCGGCGGAACCCGGCGAGCGAGACGGCGACGGGCCCCTGCCGGCCTGAGGGGCGGAGGCGCATGTCGACCTCGTAGAGCCGCCCCTCGCCCGTGGGCGCGGAGAGGGCGGTGATCAGCGTCTGCGTGAATCGCGCCGCCCATTGACGCGGTCCGAGACCGCGGCGGCTCTCCGCACTCTCCGCCCCGTCGAAGAGCACCACGAGGTCGAGGTCGGAGCGCGCCGTGAGCTGGCGGGCGCCGAGCGAGCCCATGCCGAGCCCCGCCAGCCGGAGATCGTCGAGCGGGCCGTAGCGGCGGCCGGTCTCGCGGCGGGCGGCGAGCCAGCAGGCGCGCGTCGTCCCCTCGGCGAGGAAGCTGTGCTGGAGCGCCGCCTCCGCACGCGAGAGGAGGCCGCGGAGGAGATGGACGCCGATCCTGAAATGCGCCTCGCGGTGCCAGCGGCGGAGCGCGTCGAGCGACGTCTCGAACTCCTCGCCCACGCAGGCCGAGGCGTCGTAGAATTCCGGCAGCGGTGCCATGAAGCCGCCTGCGATCACCGCGTCGAGCACCTCGGCGTTGGCCGCGAGGTGGCGCGCGAGGTCGGGCGCGAGCGCGCAGATGTCGGCGAGGAGGCCGACGAGCTGCGGGTTGGCTTCGAACAGCGAGAGGAGCTGCACCCCCGCGGGCAGCCCGGAGAGGAAGCCGTCGAAGGCGACGAGCGCCTCGTCGGGCTCGGCGGCGCGGGCAAGGGCCTCGAGCAGGCCGGGCCGGAGGCGCGCGAAGATGATCCGCGCCCGTTCGGAGCGGAGCGCGGGCAACAGCGTCCAGCGGTCCACCCGCTCCAGCGCCGCCTCGGAGAAGCCGCGGCCGGACTCGGGCGCCTCGGCGGGGGCGGCCGGCGTGGCGGGGCGGAAGAAGGGATCGACCAGCCCCTCGACCTCGGAGAAGGCGGCGCGCAGCTCCTCGCGGAAGGCATCCGGGTCGGATCGGCCCATGAGACAGGCGATCCGGCGCATCCCCTCGGCATCGGACGGGAGCGTCTGCGTCTGGACGTCCTGAACCATCTGCAGCCGGTGCTCGACGTCGCGGAGGAACAGGTACCGCCGCGACAGGCGGGCGGCTACGTCCCGCTCCACCCACCCTGAGGCGGCGAGACGGTCGAGGCCATCGAGGGTGCCGCGCACGCGCAGGGACGGATCGCGCCCCCCGGCGATGATCTGTCGCGTCTGGGTGAAGAACTCGATCTCGCGGATCCCGCCCTGCCCGATCTTCACGTCGTGGCCGGGCACGTCCCAAGGCCCGGGCCGCCCCTTGTGGGCACGGATGCCGAGCCGGATGTCGTGCGCATCCTGCACCGCGGCGAAATCGAGGTGGCGGCGCCAGACGAACGGATCGAGCCGCCCGAGATACGCTTCCCCCGCCGCGAGGGCTCCGGCCGCGGCGCGGGCCTTCACATGGGCCGCGCGCTCCCAAGTGCGACCGAGGGCCTCGTAGTAGCGCTCCGCCTGAGCCATCGAGAGCACGATGGGGGTGGAGGCCGGATCGGGCCGCAGACGAAGATCGGTGCGGAAAACGTAGCCCTCGGGCGTGACCTTCGAGAGCCAGTCCGCTGCCCGCCGCGCGGCGTGGATGAGCTGCTGCCGCGCGGGGGCGTAGTCGGGCGGCTCGTAGCGGTCCTGGTCGAAGACGAGGATCAGGTCGATGTCGCTCGAGTAGTTGAGCTCGAAGGCGCCCATCTTGCCCATCGCGATCGCGGCGAGCCCGCCGTCGCCCTCCACCGGCGCCCGGGCTCCCCCCAGCGCGAGGCGCAGCGCTGCGGCAAGCGCGGCGTCTGCGAAGCGGGTGAGCGCCGCGGTCGCCTCCATCGTGCTCCATACGCCGCCGAGGTCGCACAGAGCGACGAGCAGGGCCGCCCGCCGCTTGGCCTCCCGGAGGGGGGCGGACGGATCGCCGTCGAGCGCGGCGACGCGGGCGACGAGATCCTCCAGCGCCGTCTCCGGCTCCTCCTCCCAACAGGCCGCGAGCCACTCGCGCTCCCGCTCGATGAGGCGCGCGAGGAAGGGCGAGCCGCCAGCCGCGCCGCGCACGAGGTCGACCGCCTCGGGCGGGGGGGCCGCGGCCTCGACGGCACATCTGCCGGCCTCCGGATCGAAGGGGTTGGGATGGCGTGTCAGGCGGGATCGGAACATGAGGCGCGGCTTGGCAGCGACGGGCGCGTCGGGCAAGGGGAGCGGCCATGAGCCGGAGCCTCCGCCGCGTGATGGCCGCCCTCGACGCGGCAGGTCTCGGGACGACCCCGTTGGAGATGGGGGAAACCCGGACGGCGCGTCAGGCGGCCGATGCAGTGGGCTGCGAACTGGACCAGATCGCCAAGTCGATCGTCTTCGCCCGTGGCGAGGAGGTGGCGCTCTTTCTCACCGCGGGGGGCCGGACCGTGGACGCCGATCGGGCCTCGGCCCTGGCTGGTGCAGCGCTCGCTCGGGCCGACGGGGCCTTCGTCAGGCGGGTCACGGGCTTCGCCATATGCGGCGTCGCACCGGTGGGGCACCTGTCGCCCGGGCCCGTCTGGATGGACCCGCGGCTCCTCGAATTCGCCACCGTCTGGGCGGCGGCCGGCATGCCGCGGCACGTCTTCGCCATCGCCCCCGAGGACCTCAGGCAGGTGACCGGGGCGACGGTGGCCGAGTTCGCGCGGAACGCCTGAGGCAGCATGTCCCGGCCGCCGCTGCCGGAGGCGGTGTTGTCAGGCGAAGAGGTCGTGGCAGAGTTCCAGCGCGTCGACCAGCACATCCACTTCGGCCTTCGTGTTGTAGAGACCGAAGGAGGCCCGGCAGGTGGCCGACACGCCGAGATGCTCCATGAGCGGCTGCGCGCAATGGTGGCCGGCGCGGACGGCGACGCCGCGCTTGTCGAGCACGGTGGAGATGTCGTGCGCATGCGCCGCCCCCTCCAGCGTGAAGGAGAAGATCGCGCCCTTCGTGGCGGAAGTGCCCTGCACGTTGAGCCAGTTCAGCCCGTCGAGGCGCTCGCGCGCGTAGTCCCTCAGGCCCCGCTCGTGCGCGGCGATGGCCTCCATCCCGAGGCCCTCCATGTAGTCGAGCGCGGCCCCGAGGCCGATCTGCTGGACGATGCCGGGGGTGCCAGCCTCGAACTTCATCGGCGGGTCGTTCCACGTGACGGCGTCCCGGTGGACCTCGCGGATCATGTCGCCGCCCGCCATGAAGGGGCGCATCTCCTCCATCCGCTCGCGCCGGATGTAGACCGCGCCGGAGCCCGAGGGGCCGTAGAGCTTGTGCCCGGTGATCGCGTAGAAATCGCAGCCAAGCGACGCCACGTCCACCGGCAGGTGGACGGCCGCCTGAGAGCCGTCGACGAGCACCGGCACACCCCGCTCCGCCGCGCCCTCGCAGATGGCCGCCACGTTGACCACGGTGCCCAGCACGTTCGACATGTGGGTGATGGCGACGAGCCTGGTGCGCTCCGTCACGGCGGCGAGGACGGCCTCCGGATCGATGTCGCCGTTGCTGTCCACGTCGACCCAGACGAGGCGCACGCCCAGCCGCTCGCGCAGAAGGTGCCACGGCACGATGTTCGCATGATGCTCCGCCACGGAGAGCACGATCTCGTCGCCCGCCTCCATCCGCGGCATGGCCCAGCCGTAGGCGACGAGGTTGATCGCCTCGGTGGTGCCGGAGGTGAACACGATCTCCTCCTCCGTTGGGGCGCCGAGGAAGCGGGCGATCTTCCCCCGCACGGCCTCGTAGTTGTCGGTCGCCACGTTCGAAAGGTGGTGGAGCCCGCGGTGGACGTTCGCGTACTCGTGGCCGTAGGCGCGGGTCACCGCGTCGATGACCGCCTGCGGCTTCTGTGCGGAGGCACCGTTGTCGAGGTAGACCAGCGGCTTGCCGTTCACCTCGCGCGACAGGATCGGGAAGTCGGCGCGGATGCGCTCGACGTGGTAGACCGGCTTGCTCATCGTTCCATCCATCACTGACCTCCGGTCATCAGGCCCAGGCTGCCCAGCACGGCGCCGAGCGTGGCCACCGCCGCCACCATCACGAGCATGGTCGTCCCGAGGACGCGCCACGGGTTCTCGAAGCCGTGCAGCACCATCGCGAAGCGCGTCAGCCACCAGAAGAACAGCCCGACCGCGGCGATGCCCAGCACCGACACGAGGAAGGGCAGCGGCAGTACGAGCAGTTGCGCCGCCTGTAGGACGATCAGGCCGGCCTGGAGCAGCACGACGAGGGCGAACGCGCCCGCCTCCTCGCCGCGGCCCCCGAAGGCCCGCCCGACGCGCCAGAGCCCCTGCACGAGAAGCCACGACATCGCCACCTGGAGCGCCGCGCCCGCGGCGGGCAGCGCCATCAGCGGGGTCGTCATCGGGCCGGGGCCGCCGGTGACGAGGCGCATCACGGTGGCCAGCACGGCCGAAACGATGGCCGTCAGCAGCAGGCCGAGCCAGAGCGCCTCGCGCGGCCAGGACACGGCCAGAACCGTGCGGGCACCGGCATCCGGATCGCGGAACGTCTCGCCCAGGAGGGCACGGGGGTCGGGCACGGCGGTCATGGCCATTGCTATATGGTGGCCGCCGGCCGCTCGGCCACCGCTATCGCGTTGCCCCAGAGCCAGAAAAAGCCCGCGAGCACGGATGCGCCGACCAGATCGAGCGCCGGGCCGGGGCCCACGAAGCCCGCCGTCAGGCCGTGAAGCAGCATGACAGGCGCGACGGCCAGAAGCGACCAGAACAACGCCGTCCGGGCCTTCAATCCCGTCCCCTGACCGCCCAGGGGCCGCGCCACGAGCCGAGCCAGTGCGGCGAGGCCGTAGAGCAGCAGGGGCGCGACGAAGATCCACCCCATGAGCGCGCCGCCCAGGAGCGGCTGGAGCTCGGCGCCGGTCTCGAAGGCCTGCCGGGAGAGCCGCGGCCACTGCGCCACGAAGATCAGCAGGCAGGCCGACGCGAGGTAGCCCAGCGCCACGCCCTCGGTAGCGTGCGCAAGCCGGGCGCGCATCACCTCGCGGGGGCGGATCCAGGCGCGGAAGATGTCGCGGGTGGCACTCACCTCAGACGCCGCGCTCCAGCCAGTCCTCGAGGCGGCCGAGCACCGCCTCCTGCAGCGCCTCGTCGGCGATCTCCTGAACCGCCTCCGCGAGGAAGCTGAGCACCAGAAGGTCCTCGGCGCGCTTCTTCTCCACCCCGCGCGAGCGGAGGTAGAACAGCGCCGTCTCGTCGATGGCCCCGGTGGTCGAGCCGTGCGAGCAGGCCACGTCGTCGGCGTATATCTCGAGCTCAGGCTTGGCGAGGAACACACTGTCGTCGTCGAGAAGCAGAGACTGGCTGATCTGGTAGCCGTCCGTCTTCTGCGCACCCTCCTTCACGAGGATCTTGCCCTGGAACACGCCCGTGGCCCCGTCGCGCAGAACCTTCTTGAACACCTGCCGGCTCTCGCCGTGAAGCGCGCCGTGGGTCACGAACACGGTGTCGTCGTGGAGCACGTCGTCCCCCCGGCCGATCATCGCGGTCGCCGTGTGGGCGTTGGCGTGGTCGCCCGCGAGGTCGAGTACCGTCTCGTTGCGCGTCAGCCGGCCGTTCGCCGCGAGGGTGAATGACTTGAACGTCGCCTCCGCCTCGAGCCGGGCGAAGACATGGGTGTTGGTGATCCGCTCGTTGCCCGGGCCCTGCGTGCGCAGGTGGTGGAAGGCAGCGCCCTCGCCGACCTCGACCTCGAGCACCGTATTGCCGCGCGCGGCGGGATGCGCCTTCTCGATCACCGTGACGGAGCCGCTCTCCACCCGGACGCAGTGGTGCAGGATGGCGTCCGCGATCCCGTCGTCGCGATACTCGATGACGATGGGCAGCGGCACCTCGCCGGTCACCCGCAGCAGCAGGCCCTCCGTCGCGTAGGCGGTATTGAGCATCGCCATCGGCCGGGACACCGGACGGGACCCGGCGGCCTCCAACCTGCCATAGAGGTCGCGCGCCCAGTGGATGTCGAGCCCGCCCGCCTCGGAGAGCGCCGCGATCTCCACGCCCTCGACCTCGGGAAGGTCGCCCACGAGCCGGCCGCCCTCGATCACGATGCGGATGGCGTCGACGCCTTGGAATGTCCGCTCGTAGGCCGCCCCCGGGGGCACGCGCGGCTCGGCCTCGGTGAGCGGCGTGGGGTCGGTGTAGCGCCAGTACTCGTCGCGCCTGACGGGGAGGCCCACGGCCCTCAGCCGGCCGAGCGCATCCTCGCGCGCCGCACGCAGCCAGCCGCCGCCCTCGGGCAGCACGAGGGTGCCCAGGCGGCCGTCCAGCGCCTCCGCCTTCGCCGACGTCGCCATCACGCGCTCTCCGCCAGCAGGTCGCCGTATCCGTTGCGCTCGACCTCGAGTGCAAGCTCCGGACCGCCCGTCTTCACGATGCGCCCATCGGCCATGATGTGGACGACATCGGGACGGATGTGGTCCAGCAGGCGCTGGTAGTGCGTGATCACGAGGAAGGCCCGGCCTTCGTCCCGAAGCGCGTTCACCCCGTCGGCGACGAGACGCATGGCATCGACGTCGAGCCCGGAGTCCGTCTCGTCTAGGACGCACATGCGGGGTTCCAGCATGGCCATCTGCAGGATCTCGTTGCGCTTCTTCTCACCGCCCGAGAAGCCGACGTTGACGGGGCGCTTGAGCATGTCGGCGTCGATCTTCAGCGCCTTCGCCCGCTCGCGGATCAGCTTGAGGAAGTCGCCGGCGCTGATCTCCTCCTCGCCGCGCGCCTTCCGCTGAGCGTTGAGGGCGGTGCGCAGGAAGGTCATGTTGCCCACGCCCGGGATCTCGACCGGGTACTGGAACGCGAGGAACAGGCCCGCGGCGGCGCGCTCCTCAGGCTCCATCTCGAGCAGGTCCTCGCCGTCGAGTTCGGCCGAACCCTCAGTGACCTCATAGCCGTCGCGGCCGGAGAGGACGTAGGAAAGCGTCGACTTGCCCGAGCCATTCGGACCCATTACCGCGTGAACCTTGCCCGCATCCACGGTCAGGTCGACGCCCTTGAGGATCGCCTTCTCCTCTTCCTCCAGCTTCACGTGGAGGTTCTCGATGGTCAGCATGTCCGTTCCCCGTCAATTAGTTGCGAGCCGAAGCTCCAGCATCACTCTACCGTCACCGCGGTGCCGGAGGCCGACACCATCAGCATGTTGTTGATCACCTCGTAGTCGAGGTCGACGCCCACCACGGCGTTCCCGCCAGCGGCGGCAGCCCGCTCCTCCATCTCGTTCAGCGCGATGTCCCGCGCCTCCTGGAGCGACTTCTCGTAGGCGCCAGAGCGGCCACCCAGGATGTCGGTGATCCCTGCGAAGACGTCGCGGAAGACGTTCGCGCCCAGGATCGCCTCGCCCACGACGATGCCGTGATAGGCGGTGACGACGCGGCCCTCGACCGACGGCGTTGTGGTGGAGATCATACCGTCTCCCTTCGACTTGCCCCACGGGTTCACGCCCCGCCCTCCTTCCGTCGCAGCCACAGGTAGACGGCCAGCGGCCCCACCAGCAGCCCGATCTTCAGCCCGACGCTGTGCTCCGGCCAGAACAGCGCGTCGAACACCGCCCCGATCCCGCTCGCGACAACGAGGGCTAGGAGGTACAGGCCCCCGCGCGAGCGCCGGGGCTTCGCCTCGGTCGACCGATCCTGCGTCATCGATCAGCCGACCCCGACGTCGCGCCTGCCTGCCCTCCGCCCCCGCACGGCGTACCTGTCCGAGCCGGTCGAGCGCGGAAGCGCAGACTGCCGGTGCATCCGCTCAACCGACGCTGCCCTCCAGCGAGATCGCGACGAGCTGCTGCGCCTCCATGGCGAACTCCATCGGAAGCGCCTGCAGCACCTCCTTGCAGAAGCCGTTCACCACGAGCGCCACGGCCTCCTCCTCGTCCATGCCGCGCTGGCGGC
The DNA here is from genome assembly GCA_964637265.1 of uncultured Jannaschia sp. Lineage (GTDB taxonomy): Bacteria > Pseudomonadota > Alphaproteobacteria > Rhodobacterales > Rhodobacteraceae > Jannaschia. The sequence goes on along the minus strand of CAZWWR010000002.1, from coordinate 345 downwards.
AATAGAAGAGCTGGTCGTCGTCCACCTTGGAGGTCGTCGCCTCGTGCTCGACGCGCGATGAGTTGTTGCGCACCTCGATGTAGGGAACGGTGTGCGCACCGCATTCCGAGCCGATCAACAGCGAGTCGCACTGCGTGTAGTTCCGCGACTCCTTCGCGCGCGGATGCATGGAGACGAGCCCGCGATAGGTGTTCTGCGCCTTGCCCGCCGAGATGCCCTTCGAGACGATGCGGCTCCGGGTGTTCTTGCCCAGGTGGACCATCTTGGTGCCGGTGTCGGCCTGCTGGAAGTTGTTGGTGATGGCGATCGAATAGAACTCGCCCTGGCTGTCGTCGCCGCGCAGGA
>CAZWWR010000001.1:0-84002 GCA_964637265.1 uncultured Jannaschia sp. | reverse complement strand
GTCGCCGTAATAGCCCTTGAGCTTCTGCTTGGCGCGCAGCTGCAGGCCGAAGTCGCTCATCTTGCCCTTGCGGCGCTGGCCGTGCTGGCCGGGGCCGTACTCGCGACGGTTCACCGGCGACTTGGGCCGGCCCCAGATGTTCTCGCCCATGCGGCGGTCGAGCTTGTACTTGGCAGAGGTGCGTTTGGTCACCGTCTGATCTCCTCGTGATTGAGGGCGTTGTCCTCTCCCGCAGGCCGCGGGCGACAGGGCATCCCCTCGCGGGGGCCGCCAACACCAAAGTGAGCGCGCCCGGTACGGCGCGGCGCGGAGCTTGTCAACACGGCTGCGGCTAGTGCTGGTTCCCGCGAGCTTAGCGCGTTCCTAAGTAGCCGGCTCTCACGGTTCGACCTCGAACCGCCCCCGCCTTCATCACCAATCTTTTCAATTGAGGGATCGTCTGGCCCCCTCAGCCCATACGCACTTGCCGCGCCAGAGCATCACTGGCTGGGCCGGAGCGATGACGCGTGGGGCCGATGCGGACTATCCGCGCCAGGACTGCGTCGAATTGATGGCTGCAACCCGTACCATGTGCGAATGCATTTACAGACGAACCCGGCCGGGGGATGCGGCCCCCCGGCCGATGCCCGTATGCGGCGGACGGCATGCGCAAGCGCACCTCCCCCCGTCACGCTCAAGCCCCCGTGACTGAACGCCATCTCCAGCTTGTCAAAGCCGAACTGCCCGACCGATGCGGACGGTTCTAGCCTCTCTCGGATTCACCGAGCAAGATCCGATCTCGTCGATGCGCCTTCGGCGACCGAAGTTTTAACGCGGGGCGCCTCCGATCCGGGCGGATGGGCCCGGCCCTGTGACCGGAGAGAAGAGAAGCGCGTCGGTATCGTAGCCGTTGAAGCGCAGGATCTCGATCGCCGCGGCGATACGGTCGGACGATGAGCGAGGATCACGGTCGAGGATCCATCCGCCTCGCCCATAGGGCTGGCCGAGGACGGCCGTGCGGTAATCTTCGTCCGTCCAGAGTACCCAGAGCGGCGCGGACACCGGCACGCCCGAGAGCGTGATGGACAACCGCCCCGGCCCCACGACCTTCGCCTCGCCAGATATCGACCGGGTAGCCCGTCCCTCCGCGTCGATGCACAGGTTGCGCACGCTGACACGGTCGGGGCCGAGGGAGTAGTACTCCGCGATGGCGCCGATACAACTTCGCTGGAAGGGCACGGGAAACCGGGCCGTCTCGTACCAGCGGCCGGCGAAGCGCGCGAGGTCGAGCTCCGCCTTCGAGGCGATGGGCACATTCCTGTCGCGCCACGCCGGAAGGAAAGGTGCCGTTACGGTCGCGCACCCGGCGAGCATGGCGAGGAGGAGAACGGGGAGACGCATGGGACGGCCTTACCGCGCGCCGGGCACCCCGTCCACGATGGCACTGCAGTGGTGTTTCGGCTCAGAGGTTCGGGGACCGCGTTCCGGAACAAGAGGCGTTCCACAGGACCTTTACCGGAGGCCTCCCCGGTACGGCACGGCGCTTCGATTGGTGGAACACAGCTCCTGTTCGACGCTCTTAGAGGTCTCGGGCTGAAGCTGCAGCGCAAGCGGCACATCCCGATGATCATACGGGTCGGTGCCCATCTCCAATCTCTGACCCACGGACGCGATCATCGGTCTCCAACGGCACCCGCCGCCCGTGGGGAGGCTTCCGGATTGCTGCATGCACTTGTAGTCAGATGTCGGCGCGACGACCGTACCCGAGGGGTCGCAGGTAACGCCTTGACTCAAAGCCTGGACAAGCGCTCGGTGACGAGGTCGAAGAACCCGTCCGCGTCGACGTGGCGGAGGAAGAGGGCGTTGGGCGGCCGGTCGGTGACGCCCCACCAGTCGGCGACGGTCATGCCGCGGGTGAGCTCGGAATCCGTCTCGATTTCCACGTTCACCTCCCGGCCTGAGAACAACCCAGGTTCGAGCAGCCAGGCGATGACGCAGGGATCATGGAGCGGGGCACCTTCGGATCCGTACTTCTCCCGATCGAACCGCTCGAAGAATCCCGTCCAGCCTGCCACTACCGGTCCGACGCGGCCGGCCGCGCGGAAGGCCGCGTTTCTGGCCGCCGTCGTCAGCGCCTTGTGCGTGCAGTCGAGCGGCACCACCGTGATCGGAGCTCTGCAGGCGAACACGGCCGCGGCGGCCTCGGGATCCACGAAGATATTGAATTCGGCCGCCGGCGTGATGTTCCCCACCTCGAAGTAGGCGCCGCCCATCAGCACGATGCGCTCGATCCGTGCGGCGATGTCGGGCGCGCGTTCCAGCGCCGCCGCGACATTCGTGAGGGGCCCCAGCGGGCACAGCGTGACCGTGCCGGGAGGCTCGGTGCGCAGGACGTCGACGATGAACCCGATCGCGTCGCGGCCATCCGGGGGGCTCGAGGGCTCGGGAAGATCCGCGCCGTCGAGCCCCGTCTTCCCGTGCACGTGTTCCGCGGTGCGCAGGGCCCGGCGGAGGGGCCTGTCGGCGCCTGCCAGGACGGGCACATCCCGTCCGGCCAGCTCCACGACCTTCCGGGCGTTCTTCCAGGTGAGCTCCAGTGGCACGTTGCCCGCGACGGCCGTGACGCCGAGCACCTCCAGCTCCGGGGAGGCCAGCGCGAGCAGGATGGCGACCGCGTCGTCCTGCCCCGGGTCGGTGTCGATGATGATCTTGCGCGGCATGGTGGGTCCCTCGGGGGCGCTGGCGGAACGCGCGACTGATGCCGCCGGAACGGTCGGCCCGCAAGCATAGCCTCCTCGGCCTTCAACGAGGTGGCGCAGGGTTCCGTCCTTATCGACTGTCTCGGCCTGGAGGGGCGATGCTTCGGGTGCGCTACAGCTAGGTGGGATTGCTCTTGCGGGGATGGGTAAGTGGTTGAGACATGCCCCCCGGCGGCCACAAGCCCCCATCGACTTGTTCGTCGAACAATCTCTCAGGCCGATCGCATGCGCTCCGGTGGGGACCGCGGTCGCCATATATGCCGGAGACTCAGGGGATAGCGCAGACATCCCCATGCCGAATTCCGCGCATGCGCGTCCCGTTGACCGGCCTGCGCCGGTGGTCCATCACCATTCCTCCGCCCGGACATGACGGGCGGTCGGACGGGGAGGGCGGGCATGGACGGGAAGCCGGGCGGTCGCGCCCTGAGCCAGCGGAGCGCGGTCGATCCGTTCATCGTCATGGACGTGATGGAGGCGGCGCGGCTGCGCGAGGCGGCCGGGCATCGCGTCATCCACATGGAGGTGGGTCAGCCGGGCACGCCGGCCCCGGCCGCGGCCCGGCGGGCGCTCGCGCGGGAGATGGAGGCCGGGCCGCTCGGCTACACCGTCGCGCTCGGTCTTCCCGAACTGCGCGCGCGCATCGCCCACATGTACGCGGACTGGCACGGGATCGATCTGGATCCGGAGCGGGTGATCGTCACCGGGGGGTCATCCGCGGCATTCCTTCTCTCCTTCACCGCGCTTTTCGAGGCTGGCCAGCGGGTGGGCCTGGGCCTGCCCGGCTATCCCTCGTACCGCTCGATCCTGAAGGCGCTGAGCCTGGAGGCGGTGGGCATTCCGACGGCTGCCCCACGATACCAGCCCGGCCCGGAGGTGCTCGGAGATCGCGGCCACGATCTCGATGGGCTGATCGTCGCCTCCCCGGCGAACCCGACCGGCACGATCCTTTCGCGCGACGACCTTGCCGATCTCGCCTCCGCCTGCTCGGCCGTGGGCACTGCGCTCATCTCGGACGAGATCTATCACGGCCTCCATTACGACGCGCCCGCGACCACGGCGCTCGCCGTGACCGACGACGTCCACGTCATCAACAGCTTCAGCAAGTACTTCAGCATGACCGGGTGGCGCGTCGGCTGGATGGTCGTTCCCGAGGAACACGTCCGGCCGATCGAGCGCCTGGCCCAGAACATGTTCATCTGTGCCCCCCACGCCAGCCAGGTCGCTGCGCTGCATGCCCTCGACGCGGGCGACGAGCTCGAGGCGAACCGTCGCGTCTACGCCGAGAACCGTCGCCTCCTGCTCGAGGGGCTGCCGAGCGTGGGTTTCGACCGCATCGCCCCGCCCGATGGCGCCTTCTACGTCTACGCGGACGTCTCGGAGTTGACGGACGACAGCCTATCGTTCGCCTCCCGGATTCTCGCCGAGGCGGGGGTCGCGGTGACGCCGGGCCTCGACTTCGATCCGGAGCGGGGCGGAACGACGCTGCGCTTCTCCTACGCCCGCGGCACGGAAGAGGTGTCCGAGGGGCTGGATCGCCTGAGGCGGTTCATGGAGCGCTGCGGCTGATACGCTCTGCGCGACGTCCTCCCGGTCGGTTACAGTTTCCTTCATCCGCTCGCGCCAATGTGCGCGATGGGACGCGTAGTCGTTTTGACGGGCAGGGCTCGCCACCGTAAGAAGACCGCAACGATGTCAGGGGCCGGGCGCCCCTTTTCGGGAACCATGCCATGATCGCCATCGCGCGCAGGCTAGAATCCGTCGTGAGCGGGACGATGATGCTCGTTCTTTCGGCGTTGGGCGGCCTCTTCACCTTCGTCACGCTCGCCGTCTTCGCGGGGGCGCTGACGGTCGGGGCCGTCCTGTGGATGTACGGGCGCGACCTGCCGAACCACGACCAGCTGGCCCAGTACACCCCGCCGACGATCAGCCGGATCTACTCTTCGGAGGGCCGCCTGCTCGACGAGTTCGCGCGGGAGCGTCGTCTCTTCGCCCCGGCGGGGGAGATCCCCGATCTCGTGAAGCAGGCCTTCATCTCGGCGGAGGACAAGAACTTCTACATCCATGCCGGCTATGACCCGCGTGGCATGGTGGCGGCAGCCGTCGAGGCCGTCCGGTCGCGGGGCGAGGACCTCCGCGGTGCGTCGACGATCACGCAGCAGGTGATGAAGAACTTCCTCCTGACGTCAGACCGGACGGCTGAGCGCAAGGTGAAGGAACTCATCCTCGCCTCGCGGATCGAGGGCACGCTGAGCAAGGACCGCATCCTCGAACTCTATCTCAACGAGATTTTCCTCGGGCAGAACAGCTACGGCGTCGCCGCGGCGGCGCGGACCTACTTCAACAAGCCCCTCGCCGACCTGACGGCGGCCGAGGCCGCGTATCTCGCCTCGCTCGCTCAGCGTCCGGGCAACCTGCACCCCGTCCGCCAGGCCGAGGCCGCAGTGGCTCGAAGGAACTACGTGCTGCGCGAGATGTGGGAGAACGGATACCTCTCCCGCGACGAGATGCAGCTCGCCGCCGAAGAGCCGCTGCTCACCGTGCAATCGGGGCATATCGCGCCGTTCCAGGCGCAGCTTCCCCCGCGCGGGTACTTCACCGACGAGATCCGCCGTCAGTTGAGCCGGGACTTCGGCGAGGAGGAGTTCTTCACGCAGGGCTTCGCGGTACGCGCGACGCTGGATCAGGAGATGCAAGAGGTCGCCGAGCGGGCCCTGCAGACCGCCCTGGAGAACTACGACCGCAGCCGGGGTCGCTGGCGCGGCACCGGCGAGACGGTTCCCGAGGAGGCCCTGGTTGACGAGGCCGCGTGGCGCGAAGCCCTGAGCGACTCCGACGTGGCCCGAGATGTCGAGCTCGACGGTGAATGGCATCCGGCAGTGGTCTTGGACATCGCCGACCAGACCCTCACCCTCGGCGTCGAGGACGTCGACGGGACGGTCCCCGTGCCCCGCGAGGACATCCAATGGATGCGCGGCGATTTTTTCGACAACTTTGATCGCGGGGACGTCGTTCATGCCCGCCGCATGACGGCGGACGATGGCGGCCTGATCCGCTGGTCGCTCCGGCAGGTACCGGAGGTCGAGGGTGCCTTCATGGCGATGGACGTGAACACCGGTCGCGTCCTCGCCATGCAGGGGGGGTTCAGCTACCAGCACTCCGTCTTCAATCGCGCGACACAGGCGACGCGGCAGCCGGGCTCCTCGTTCAAGCCCTTCGTCTACGCGGCGGCGCTCGACAGCGGCTACCAGCCGAACACCATCGTCGTGGACGCGCCGATCGAGATCCGTGCGGGCGGCGAAATCTGGCGGCCTCGCAACGCGTCGAATCGGTTCTACGGGCCGACTCCACTGCGGACAGGCATCGAACGCTCGCGCAACCTGATGACGGTGCGCCTTGCCCAGGACGTGAGCATGCCGGTCGTCGCCGACTACGCGGAGCGGTTCGGCGTCTACGACGACATGAAGCCGCTCCTCGCCAATTCGCTCGGCAGCCAGGAGACGACCCTCTACCGGATGGTCGCCGCCTACGCGATGTTCGCGAACGGGGGCGAGCGGGTGGAGCCGACGCTCGTCGACCGGATCCAGGATCGCTACGGCGATACGGTCTACCGACACGACCGTCGCACCTGCGACGATTGCGGCCGCTTCGCCGCCCTCCCCGCCGGTCTCGGCCCGCGCATCGTGTCGGACCGCGAGCGGGTGATGGACCCGGTGACAGCCTATCAGCTCACCTCCATGATGACGGGGGTGGTCGAGCGCGGGACGGCGTCGCGCACCGTGAACCTTCCGGTGCCGGTGGCTGGGAAGACCGGGACGACTAACGACGCGAAGGACGTGTGGTTCGTCGGCTTCTCCTCCTCCATCGCGGCCGGATGCTACATCGGCCACGATCAGCCCCGCTCCCTGGGGTCGAGCGCGTCGGGCGGGGGGCTCTGCGGCCCGGTCTTCAACGCCTTCATGCGCGAGGCCATCGCGAAGTACGGTGGCGGGGCCTTCGCCGTTCCGGAGGGTGGCTACTTCGCGAAGATCGACCGCTACACCGGTCGTCGCCTCTCCGACGGTGCGAGCGGCGAGCACGTTGTCGCCGAGTTCTTCCGCGAAGGCGCCGATCCGTTCTTCGGAGGCGGCGGCCGCGTGATCGACGGCGGCTTCGCCATGGCCTCCGACCTGCCCCTCTACGGCCGTGGTGAGAACGACGACCCCGAGGGAGGCTCCGCACGTCAGGTGCAGACCTCCACCGGTCGCACGGTCGTCGTTCCGAAACGGGCAACCTTCGGGTCGCTCAGTTCAGGCGGGTTGTACTGAGAATCTTGTTCACGGGCCCGAGGGTCGATTGCCTCTGGCGAGCGACACTCCGCGATCCTGTTTCTGATCGCCCTAAATCTTTGGTTGATGCGGAAATATCAGGTTGGTTCGCTGGGCGCGCTATTACCGAGAGGAGCCGAGTTCGAGGTTGTCACTTCCGCTGTGTGACTTCAGTTCATGGAAGCTGAGGCGGGGATGGCTTTAATGGCGGAGCTGTTAAGGGTGATGAGAACCTTGCGCTCTGCAGCCCGACTTAGAACATTGCGAGAAACGGATCCCTGACCGAGTAGCCGCGTGCAGTCCCCATGAGTTCGATGCGGCTACGGCGATAGTAGCTGCTTCGCCGACCCTGATCCTCCATAGATCAGTAGAAGAGAATGGGCGGCCGTGCGTTCCATGCCGCCGGCTGTCCGTCGTGCGGACACGCCGGGGCAGGGCGGCGAGGCCGCGCAGGCCGGCCTGCCCCGGCGGGCAAGCCACACGATCGCGTCCAGCGTCCTGCCCGGGGCTGTGCAGGAAGGCGTGCACGCGCGGCGCGCCGTACGCGCCGCCACTGTCCGCCTGAATGCCGCGGTTCTCCTCGGGGAGGGACCGGTCGGCCCTCTGGCGCGCGCTCCCGGGACAAGACCGCCCTGCGGGAGGGCCCGCTCACCGATACGCCCGTGACGCGGCACATAAAGACGAAGGGCCATGTGCTGCGATGCTCGTCGGCGAACCTGAGGATCACCGCTCGGCCCCGCTGAAGAGGCCGCCATCGGCGCGCTGTCGGTCTGAGCGACGATGGCGGCCGCGGCCTTCCTCGGGATATTGCTCTCCACCTGAGGGCGGGCGTCGGCACGCTTCGGCCGAACATTCCCGGCTGCCAGATCAGCTGGCCACGGACTCCAGAGGCCGCCGCCGCGCCGGGGCGCGTCGCAAGCGTCGATCCCGGCCCGCCATGGCGCGTGATCCACCGCCGCGACACCCCTCTCGTGCCCGTCCGGCTCCTGCGCCACCGCGATGATCGTCCGCCCGCCCGTGCCAACCCTCTCCACCGCCCCGCGCCCGAACGACCGGCGAGCTAAAGCTCCGCGCACCGAAACTCCCCCCGCTCCCCATCCGGTGCTCCCCCAAGAGGCGAGTGCCCCGACAGGCGCCTACGGCAAACCAGAGAACGATCGGATCTCGTAGTCGTGCGCCCCTGAAAGCCGTCGGCTGGGGCAGCACGGTCCTGCTGGGCTTATGGGCGGCACAGTGTTGAACGTGGGCGCACCATGCGCATGCTATAGTGGTGGCTCGTTCCCGAGATCGCCAAGCCGGGCGGCGCGCCTTCAGGGTTCGCGACACGATGGCGCCCGCCGCCTGATCGGCCCCGGTGCGTCGGGTGCGGCCCCGTCGCATGCCCACCTGTAGCGGCGGTAGACTGGCGGGCGAGCGCAACGCGAGAGCAGTCCAAGCTGACTACTCGGTGCAGGGGTTCAGGAAGCACCCTTTGCAGCGCGCCCGATACCCAACCTCCCTGCCAAGGACGCGGTGACCGCGAGCAGACCAAGCGCGACCGGCCGAACACCGTAGCTAGGAACACCTGCGAGGGAATGCCCATGCTCGGGGCAGGCCGGTCCCACGAAGCACCCTCCGGTCCGATCAGCTGGGAGACCAACCTTCGCCTTCGCAAGCTTCTCGGGCATCAGCGGCGTGAGTACCGCCACCATCTCGTTGCTCATCACCTCTCGCCTGATCGGGGAATGCGCAGAGCCGCCGACCGATCTGACAAATGCCTCCTTACCAGCGGCTGTCCTAAGCAACCATCGCTAACGCCAATCCAGTGCCCGAGCAGAGGAGCAGTGTAAGCGGAATTCCACGCCGGAGAGGACCCAAGAGCACTAGTGCGCAGAAGGCGAGGGCGAAGGTCCAGGGGTCGAAGGTTGTCCAGTGCAGGGCAGCATCCTCGCCCGCGGATCCACCGAACAGGACGTGGAGGCCGAACCATACGGCGAGCGACGCCATGACCCCGATCACCGCCGCCTGGACGCCCTTCAGCGCCCCGCGCAGCCGCGGCTGTCTCGTGAGGCGTTCGAGATGCGGGGCCCCCGCGAAGATCCAGAGAAAGCATGGAACGAACGTCGCCCAGAGCGCGATTGCAGCAGTGGCGAGGGACGATACCCACCCGCCCGGCGCCCCTCCGAGCCAGGCGGCGAACACCGTGACGAGAATGAGCGGCCCCGGGGTCGTCTCCGCGAGACCGAGCCCGTCGATCATCTGGGCGGTGGAGAGCCAGCCATAGTCTTCGACGGCGGTCTGCGTCAGGGCCGCGAGGACTGCGTATGCGCCACCGAAGCTGACCGTCGAGAGCCAGGAGAAGAGGACCGCCGCTTGCGCGGGAGGTGAGCCGGGCGCGAGGCCGATTACGGCGAGGAGGGGGATCCACCATATGGCGGACCACGTCGCGACCGTTCTGAGGGTACCCGCAATCGAGGCCTGGCGGGTCGGTGGCGGGCCACCTCCGGAGGCGGGTCGCAGCGAGCCCGCGACGCCGGCTACGAGGAGGACAAGCCAGAACGGCAGCCCGACGACGAAGAGCGCGACGAACGCGAGACCTGCCACCGTGAGTTCGGCGGCCCCCGTGAGCGCCTTCCCTGCCAGCCGCCGGAGTGCCAGCGCAACGATCGCCAGAACTGCCGCCTGCACGCCCCGGAACGCCGCATCGACGAGCGGGAGCGTTCCGTACGCCCAGTACATGGCCGACAACGCGATCACGACCGCCGCGCCTGGAAGAACGAAAAGGACCCCGGCCAGCAAGCCGCCCGGCGTGCCCCGGAGACGCCAGCCGGCGTAGGTCGCGAGCTGCATCGCCTCCGGCCCCGGCAGGAACGTGCAGTAGGCAAGGCCCCGGACGAATTCGTCCTCCGTCAGCCAAGACCGGTCGACCACCAGCTCCCGGTGCATGAGGGCGATCTGCGCCGCGGGCCCGCCGAAGCTGAGCAACCCGATGCGCGAGAAGGTCGACCATAGGTCAGGCCAGCTTACGTCCCGGGCCAAGTCCGCGGGGACAGAATTCCGGTCGCCCTCAGCCACCTGACGTCGCCCCGCCTGCTGACGAGGTCAACCCGGGTGGACGAGGGTGCCGAAGAGGCGCGGCTCGAGCGTGTCTGAGGCGAAAGTCGGTCCTTCGGACAGCACACTGACCGCATCGTATGAGTGCAGGGATTCCTGATGGCTTGCGACGACCCGGAAATCGCCGATCGACGGGTCCGCGCCCATACCCTCGGCGAGGAGGCGTGCCGCGTCCTCCACGAAGATCGGGTTCGCAGCGTTGAGTTCGGCGAAGGCCTGTTCGTCCTCCCGCTTCACCATGACCTGCGTCTCCGTCACGATCTGCGTCCGGCAGATGTCGATGAGGTCCTCTACCGCGAGCGGCCCACGGAGTTCGACCGATATCCGCGCAACCGATCGTTGGGAATGGGGCGTTGCGAGGCGGCCGCGAACCCGCCGGGCATGCTCGGCCAGTTCCAGCGAGCAGGGGCAGGTCGAGGAATAGACATAGTCCAGGTGGATGATGCGCCGCCGGACGCCCCCCGCCTGCACCACCTCGAACGCGCAATCGTAGGTCTGCCACCCGGACAGGCCGGATCGAAGGCTCCCGCGCCGGAGGGGCAGGGAGCAGCGGACGAGGATGCGTGCGTCCTCCGCCTCCAGCTCAGCGATGTAGTCGTCCAGCGCGGCGTCTATGACGTCGAAGCCGAGCTGTTCCTCGGCATGCAGATAGAAGCTCCGCATGACGCGGCTCATGTTGATGCCCTTCGTGCCCGCTCGGAGGCTGACCGTACCGGTCACGGATGCATCGGCGAGGTGGGAACCTCCGTCCCGCAAGGCCACGCGCATCGGGAGCCGGAAGTTCGAGATGCCCACGTGCTGTATCCGGCGGTCCTCTCCCTTGATGAGGCTCGGGGGCCCGTTCTGAAGGTCCGGCAGGGTGGCCCGGTAGCCGGCCGTGACGCGCAGCTTCGTATCGTACTCCGGAACAAGGGTCGGGTAGGCGGCGGACATCGGCCCCGCCCCGGCCGTCGCGTCGCGATAGCGGCGCATCAGCGCAACGGCGGCCTCTGCTTCCTCCGGCGTCGGAATACGATCGATCGATGGTGTATGGGCCGTCATCCTGTCCCTCCCCTCGGGGATTGCGTCGATGTCTTGTAACAGTCGGGTGCATTTACTGCTTCGTGCCGGAGCAGGCTGTCCATCCTCCGTGACAGTCCGCGTCCCCGGGGAGGCGAGATGGAGCAGGGCACCGCCTCGGTCAAGCCGGGCAACGGGGGGCAAGCGAACTGGTTCTGAGGCTCGCCGGGGCTCCCGATTGCGACTGCGTAGTTGGGTTCGGATCACCGGAGGTGACAGCGATCCCTAATCCAATGCAGTTTAACGCAGAATTGTCGCTATGGCTTCCGTAGTCGTACGGAGAACCTTTCCCGGACGAATTGAGGGGAAGGCTTACAAGGTGCGACGGTATGGCTTGAGAATGAATAGCCGCCCTCAATCCCGACTGGTCCGGAAGCGCGATCACTACTAGGTCTGCCCCAGCCCGCAAACGCGCCCCGTAGAAATCGGCTAGTGCGCGAACGCGTCGAGACGGAGACACGTGATTGGTGCCCGCGAAAGGAAGTCAGTCGGGGGCAGCCCCTGAGAGGCATTGCTTGTACCTCCTCGGCGCTCCGACCGTTCAGTTCACCGAAAATGTGGGTAGGTCGGGCCGGACATGTCTTTGCCTAACGACGATGACTGCCTTCAAGGTACTCAAGTTGAAGAGGATTCTGTGGGTGCGCATATGATCTTTGGCGCCACCCACCATTTCTTGCTGCACTGCAGAAAACCCCTTGTCATGCCGCGCTGCAGCATGTATATCCTTTGCAGACGCAGCGAGGCGTCGGGGGGAGCCCGGCGGACTCAGGCGGCGCAAACTACAAGGGGATCACTTCAATGACCAAGACCCAGGACTTCAGCAAATACGTCACCGACATGATGGGAGCGTTCCCGATGGATACCTCCGCCATGCAGGGCGCCTTCAAGACGCAGGCCGCCTTCGGCGAGAAGCTGAGCAAGGTCGCGCTGGACGCCGCCGAGCAGTCCGCCGAGATTTCGCACAAGTGGACCCGCGAGACGCTCTCCAAGATGTACCCCGTCACCACGGTCAAGTCGGACGCCTCCGACTATGCCAAGGCGATGACCGACTTCGCCTCCGCCTATGCCGAGGTGACGGCCGAGCACATGGCCGCCTTCGCCGAAGTGGCGAAGAAGGTCCAGATGGAGACCGTCGAGCTGATGCTCGCCGCCGGCCGCGAGGCCCAGGAGGACGCGACCGCCGCCGTCAAGAAGGCGACGGACCAGGCCACCGACGTGACCAAGACCACCTCGCGTCGCACCGCCGCGGCCGCCAAGTAAGCGACCCGGGACGACGGCTCCGGTCCTCCCCCGGAGCCGCGACCGACCAGACGAGCTGCCGATCCTCCCCGTTTGGGCAGCCGACTGGGGCGGGGCACCGGAAACGGTGTCCCGCCTTTGTCTTTTCATTCCCCGCCGATGCGGTAACATCGTCGCCGCCGTGCAGCATGCGGCCGACACGACCGGGTAGGTGGGGAACACGCATGGCCGACGACAGCACGCCGCTCCTGATCAAGCGCTACGCCAGCCGGCGGCTCTACAACACCGAGACGAGCGACTACGTCACTCTCGACGACATCGCGGGGTTCATCCGGTCCGGCCGCGAGGTCCAGATCATCGACCTGAAGACGGGCGACGACCTGACCCGCGCGTATTTGCTGCAGATCATCGCCGAACACGAATCGAAGGGGCAGAGCGTGCTGCCGCTCGCCGTCCTGACCGATCTCGTGCGGTCCTACACCGGCGCGGCCCAGTCCGTCGTTCCGGACTTCCTCGCCGCCTCCTTCGAGATGCTCCGGTCCGGCCAGAGCAAGATGCTCGAGAACATGGCCGCGATGAACCCGATGGCGCAGATGCCCGGTTTCAAGGTCATGCAGGAGAGTCAGCAGGCTTGGATCAAGGCGGTGACCTCGGGCCTTCCGGCTGGAAGCTCGGGGCCGGCCTGGAACGGTGAGGAGGGAGATGCCGCCGCGCTGCCGGAGGACGACAAGCAGTCCGCCCGTTCCCGTGAGGAACTCGACGCGATCCGTTCGCAGCTGGCCGAGATGCAGGCGATGCTGGCAAAGATGAACGGCAAGTAGCCGAAGCGTGACAGTTCCTGCCGGCGTGGCAGGACTGGACCAGCACGACCAGCGCATCACTGAGGGATAGACCGACCGGGCCTCGAACTGCGAGGCTCGGCTATCTCGGACACCGGGTCGAGGCTAGCCGATCTCGGCGAAGACGGTATCCAGGGCCTCGTCCAGACGTCCGAACATCCAATCCATCTGCTCCTCCGAGATGACGAACGGAGGGCAGAGGACGATCGACTGTCCCAGCGGGCGGCAGATCAGACCTCGCTCCGTGCAGGCGTTGGCGATCCGCTCGCTGACCGATAGCTCTGTCGGAAACGGCGACTTCGTCTGCGGATCGGCGACGGCTTCCAACGCGCCCATCAGCCCGACACTTCGCCATTCGCCGATGTTCTCCCGTTCGGCCAGCCGTGCGAGACCCTGCTCGAAGGCGGGTGTGAGCTCGCGGACCTTCCCGAGAAGCTCCCCCTCGATCCGGTCGATCGCGGCCAGCGCGAGCGCGCACCCGACGGGATGGCCCGAGGCGGTGAAACCGTGCGGGAACTCCTCGATCGCATCCGATGCGCGCTGAAGCCTGTCGGCCAGTTCCCCTCCCAGGACGACCGCACCCATCGGAAAGTAGCCGGCCGTGAGGGCCTTCGACGCGATCACCGCATCGGGCACGAACCCGTAGGTCCGGCAGCCCCACATCTCGCCGGTCCGCCCGAAACCGCAGATCACCTCGTCCGCGATGATCGGGATGCCGTGTCCGCGCAGGATGGGGAGGATCCGATCGAAATATCCGGGCACGGGCGGGATGACACCCCCAGCCCCCTGCACCGGTTCGGCGAAGAAGCCGGCGATGGTCTCCGCACCTTCCCTCTCGATCACCTCCTCGAGCTCGGCGGCCAGCCTCGCGACGAATGCGGCCTCGTCCTCGCCCTCGCGGCCTTCCCGCCAATGGTGGGGGCAGGTGAGGTGGATGAAACCGGGCAGCGGCAGGCCGAACACTTCGTTGTAGGGTTTGCCCGTCATCGATGCCGAGACGGCCGTGACCCCGTGGTAGCCGTTCCACCGCGTCAGGATCTTCCGCCGCTCCGGCTGGCCTTCCGCCCCGGCGAGGAACCACAGCATCTTCACCATCGTGTCGTTCGCCTCGGACCCCGAGTTGGTGTAGAACACCCGCGCCCCGTCGAACGGCGCCAGATCGGCGAGGCGCTCGGACAGCTCGACCGCCACATCCGCGATGCGGCCGAAGAAGGCGTGATACCCGGGCAGGCGATCGTATTGCGACTTGGCGGCGGTGGTCAGCTCAGGGTCGCTCCACCCGGCGACCATGTTCCACAGGCCGCTGTTCGCATCGAGATAGCGCCGCCCGTCCGTGTCGGTCACCCAGCAACCGTCCCCATGATTTAGCACGATGGTGCCGCGCTCGCGGATCGTCGGGAGATCGGTGAAGCCGAAGAAGTTCGCCGCCTTGGCGCGGTCGCCCCAAGGCCGGGGCTGTGCGGTATCGGGCATGTCGTTCCCTCCGGCCTGCAGTTGTCGCGCGGGCATCGGCGGGACGCTACGCCTCGGCAGGACGGGCGGCAATCGCCAACCTCGGGCAGGCGATGGTGGCCAGGCGCGGTGAGTTCGGTCCACCGGTGGGAGACGTGGTCGGATCAAGTGACGCGACATCGAGACTAGGTGCTCAATGCGGGAACCTAGTCCTGCCTGCAGGAATCGATTCGGATTGGGATAGAGTCGACGTGGATCGCCTTGGTGGTCTGCTTGGTCGAAGATGGCTGAGGGGAGGCCGCAGGGAGGTTCACCGCTGAAAGCGCAAACGCAGAAGATCAGCCCCGCTTTCGAGCGAGCAGAGGCCATTGCGCGGCAGCCGGCTCGGGGCCTGCGCGCCCGGCGGTACCCTTCGGTCGCTCGCCGCCCTATTCGCGACGGGGCGGGCGACTACCGGACGCCCACGCTAGCGCTCAAGAAGGATCGTCATCGGCCCGTCGTTCACGAGCGAAACTCGCATTTCTGCGCCGAACCGTCCGCTCTCGACTCGAACTCCCTCCGCGGCAAGCGACGATGCGAACCGTTCGTAGAGCCGTTCGCCAAGGTCCGGGTCCGCGGCAGCGGAGAAACCCGGGCGGTTGCCCCGCGACGTATCGGCCGCGAGCGTGAACTGCGAGATGACGAGGGCCGAGCCTCCGCTATCGAGGATCGAGCGGTTCGTGCGGCCCTCCGTGTCCTTGAAGACCCGCAGCTTCGCCACCTTCGTTGCGAGCGCGTCCGCGTTCGCTACCTCGTCCCCCCGCATCGCGCAGACGAAGATCAGGAGGCCGGGACCCGTCTGTCCGATGATCTCTTCCGCGACCTCGACCTGCGCCTCGGTCACTCGCTGGAGGAGCGCCCTCAAATCTCGTTCGCCCAGGGCGGGTTCGCGCCCGCACGCTGAACGACATGCGCCGCTGCGGCGACCCCGAGCGCCAGGGCGGCGCGGAGTTCCTCCTCGTCCGGATCGCGGTCGAGCGCTCCGGCCCGGTGCAGCCCGGCGAGGAGACCTGCGTTGAACGTGTCGCCCGCACCGACCGTGTCGACCACCGTCACGCTGCGCGCCGGCGCGTGCACGGTGGCTCCGTCGACATGGGCGGTCACGCCCCGCGCGCCCTCCGTGACACAGACGAGCCGCGCGCCCATCGAGAGCACCTCCTCGGGCGAGACGTCCAGCCACGCCATGTCCTCGTCCGAGAGCTTGACGATGTCCGCCCGGGCGAGGAGCCGCTCCATCCGCGCGCGGAAGCGGGCCGGATCCCGGATGAAGCCGGGCCGCACGTTGGGATCGAGCATCATGGGCAGATGGGCGGCGGAAGCGGCCAGCGCCTCGTAGGTGGCGGCGCACGGCTCGACCGCGAGGCTGATCCCGCCGAGGAAGAGCGCGGCGATCCCCGTAAGGGCGGGCGCGTCTTCGGGCTTCAGGAGCCGCCCGGCCGTCGCCTCGTCATAGAAGGCGTACCGGGCATGGCCGTCGATCAGCGTCACGAAGGCGAGGGTCGTCGGGCGATCCGACTTCGCGGTCCTGTCCTCCACGCCGCTCGCCTCAAGCGCAGACGCGAGCTGTCGTCCAAAGAGATCATTGGACAGACCGGAGTGGAATGCGACCGGCGCTCCGAGCCGCCCCAGCGCGACGGCCGTGTTGAAGACCGCCCCGCCGGGCACGGGCAGGAAGGCCGGGCCCTCCTCCGTCTCCCTCGGGAGCATGTCGATCAGCGCCTCCCCGGCGCAGAGGATCCGTGTCGCCGCCATTCCTGCCTCCCTCGGGCTACCCCTGACCATACCGAGGCCTAGGGGTCAAACCGGGCGTGCCAGACGGCCCGGCCCGGGCGACGTGATGCGCCGATACGCATCCGGCAACCGTACCCGTGCCGATCCGGGGCCGGTCTCGCCATCGCTGTTCCCTTGCGGGCGCGCGATGCCTACCGTCGGAGCGAAGGAGGGCATGACCATGAGACCGATCCTGGTCGCGACCGTCGTTCTGGTCCTTCCGGCGCTCGCCGTCGGGCAGGGCAGGGCGTGGCCCGACTGCTACTGCACCGGGACAGAGGGCGAGCGATACGAGATGGGCGAGAGCGCCTGCCTCCGGGTGGACGGCCGGAGCTTCCTCGCCACCTGCGAGATGTCCCTCAACGTACCCATCTGGCGGGACACGGGCGAAGGTTGCGTCACGGGCTAGACCGGCCCCACCGGACTTGAACGATGGCCCTTCCGCCGCGCGGCAAAGGGCGTTGCGGCTCGACCTGCGCTTCGGATCCCGAGCGGTCCGCGCATGATTGACCGCCCCGAACCCCGCGGCAGGGGCGGCGTTCGGCTTCGCCGCGGTTCGGGCCGGGGACACTAGTCTTCGAGCCAGCTCGGGCCGTCGCCCGTGCCGAGCTCTCCCGGGGGCGGAACGAACACGACGCCGCCATCGAAGCCACCGGAGGCGCCGTAGGCGTACATGGCGAGCGCCCCGACGAGCAGCGCGGCGATCACGGCCAGAGCGATCTTCCAGGCGGAATAGGGGCGTTCTCCCTGCACGGCGCCGGTCTGCCCGTTCACGACGAAGCGGTACGTCTCCCCGCGATACTTGTAGGCCGCGATCCAGACGGGGAGCAGGACGTGCTTGAAGGTGACGTCCCATACCTTCGTGTCCGCGGAATGGATCTCCTGCCTGTCTCCGCCGATGTCGAACCGGATGTCCCGGGCGATCTGCGCGTCCATCACGGCGCGCGCTTCCCGCAGCCCGTCTTCGAGCGAGACGCCGTAGGCCTCCGCGCGGAAGCCGGACAGGAACCCCGGCGCATAGGGGGAAAGGCCCGAGAGATCCCACGGGGCGAGGGCATCCGTGTGCCGCTTCGGGAGACTCTTCGACGCCAGCACCAGCACGTCGTCGAACGCCCGGGCGACCCGTCCGCGCACCGCCCGCCATCGCGTCTGAGGCACCTGGACACGGACCGGCTTTCCGTTGCGGACGACCGTCCGGGTCACGTAGTAAATGTCACCGCGCCGGCCCGCGTAGCGCGTCTCCGTGCGGGCGTCGAACGTCCAGTACGGAACGTAGATTCCGTCGAGCCGGCGGCTCTTCCGGGCGTATCGCTGGAGGCCGTTCGGGGCGAACCAGAGGCGGCCGAGCCAACGGGTCATGGCGTCGTGCGCCGTCTTCTGGTCAAGCCCGAAGGGAACGACGCCCGCAGGCTTGATGTGCCGGTCCACGCCGGTGTCGGTCACCACCGGGGTGGCGCAGAACGGGCACTCGCGGGCATGCGTGCTCGGGTCGAACTCCACGCGGGCACCGCAGGACGGGCAGGCGGCGACCCGCGTCTCCTCCATAACCGCGTCGCTGTCGCCCAGACCCTCGCGGATGTCGATCTCGCGAATGGCCGGCGCGTCCCGCTGCGCGACCGCTTCCCGGTTGCCGCAGAAGTCGCAGACCATGGCGCCCTCGGCGGGCGCCCAGCGCATGTCGGCCCCGCACGTATCGCACGGGAAGCGATGCTCCTCGACGGGGGCGGCCGGGTTCCACTCGGTGTCGATCACCAGGTCGTGCTGCTCAGCCGCCGGCCTGGGGCGGGCCCGGCGGCGGAGGCGGTGGCGGCATCACCGTGAAGAGGCGCGCCAGTTCCGCCACGTCCTCCGCCTTCATCCAGCCGTCCTGACCCTGCGTCCAGACCCAGGTGTCGCGGGTGACGGAACCTTCGGCAACCATGCGCCCCAGCCGCGCCTTGGAGAACGGACCCTGCGTCTGCCCGTCGGTCGCGATGTGCCACACATGCTCGACGGGCGGTGGCGGGGGCGCGGCTTGCCCACCGGCCGCGCCGAAGCCGGGCGAGGCCTGACCGCCGCCGGGCTGGGCGGGCCGGGGGCCCCACGGACCCACCGCCATCTCCCGCGCCATGCCCATCCCCATTCCCATGCCGATACCGGCCCCCATCCCGGAGTTCGGCGTCGCGGCTGCCGTCTGCATGGCCTCGGCCGCGGCATACTCGCGGTAGGCCGACAGGTCGCCGAGCACGCCCATCGACGTCCGCTTGTCGAGCGCCTTCTCGACCGCCGGCGGGAGGGAGATGTTCTCGACATACAGTTCCGGGACCGAGATCCCGTACTCCGCGACGGTCGGCCCA
This sequence comes from uncultured Jannaschia sp., assembly GCA_964637265.1. Lineage (GTDB taxonomy): Bacteria > Pseudomonadota > Alphaproteobacteria > Rhodobacterales > Rhodobacteraceae > Jannaschia. The sequence goes on along the minus strand of CAZWWR010000001.1, from coordinate 65,133 downwards.
ATGACCTCCGCGACGACGCGGCCGAGCTGATCGGTGTTCGCCGCCATGTCCAGCACGGGAATGCCGGACGCGGCCAGCGCGCGGGAGGCGGCCTGCACGATCAGGTTCCTGATCTGGAAGGTGATCTCCTGCTGCGTGAAGTCGCCGTCCGTGCCGACGATCTCCTGCATGAACCGGGCCGGATCGACGACCTTGATCGCGTAGGTCCCGAACGCCCGCAGACGGACGGGCCCGAACTCGGGGTCGCGCAGGGTGACCGGGTTCTTGGTCCCCCACTTCAGGTCGGTGAAGCGCCGCGTCGCGACGTAGTAGATCTCCGACTTGAACGGCGACCTGAAGCCGTGGTCCCAATGCTGCAGCGTCGTCATGATCGGCATGTTGTTGGTCTCGAGCATGTAGAGACCCGGCATGAAGACGTCCGCCAGCTGACCCTCGTGGACGAAGACGGCCGCCTGACCCTCGCGCACGGTCAGCTTCGCGCCGTACTTGATCTCGTGGCCGTAGCGCTCGAAGCGATGAACCAGTGTGTCACGGCTGTCATCCGTCCATTCGATGACGTCGATGAACTGGCCGGACAGGAAGTCGAAGATGGGCATCGCGGATTCCTGCTGCGCGTGGGCTTCGGATTCTGAGGCAAAGGCAGGGGGCCGGCAAGGCCCATCCGTGCTTCACCCCGCGGTCCGCCGTGGTCCCGGCAGGGCCGTCCGCACCTTCAGAAAGGCGTGGAGCGCGAACCCGATCATCAGCGCCCCGGCCATCAGTTCGAGCGATTCCTCGGCGAAGCTCGCCTTGACGATCGGGTGGTTGAGGGCGGCGATCTTGAGATCGAGCACCTGAGCCAGCGTCACCGCCGCGACCGCACCCGCCAGGAGCGTCACGCCGCGCACGGGAAAGCGGGCGACCGTCCAGACCACCGCACCGGCGAGGGCCGCGAGCCCGGCCAGCAACCCCGCCCACAGCACAGCGACGTTGCCCACCGAGCGCTCCGCGCCCCGGCGCAGGAGCTGGAGCAGGTCATGGACCGCGTCGATCCTGACGCCTCCCACCATGGGCGGCTCGAAGCCGAGGATCCGCTCGCCGAAGCTCAGCTCGTCGAGAAAGCCGACCACGCCGATGCCGACCGTGAGGACGAGCCAGAAGGTCGGAGCCTCCCCCCGCGCAAGCCTGAGGGCGGCGACCGCGCCGGCGGTGAGGAACAGGGCCGCGGACAGGGTCTCGACGTGCCTGTCCTCGGCGAAGGCCCACGCGGCGGCCGGACCGGACGCCAAGGCGAACGAGGACAGGAGGATGACGGCGGCAGCCGCGAGAAGGAGCAAATGAAACGGGCGCATGACAATCGAAGAGTAGGTCCGCGCGGTGTGTCATGCGATTGCACCCTATCGCAAGGGCCCGGAAAAGAGAGTTGGTGGCATCACGGGTCGCGCGCCGGGCGACGTCAGCTCCGGCCTCCGAGCAGTTCTGCCGCCAGGCGCCGCACGATCGGGCGCGCCTCCTCGGGTGTCATGCCCGGCTGGAGGGCCGGGTCGTAGAGCATGCGCAGAAGCAGCTCGTCGTGCCCGGTCAGAAGGGCGAACTCCTCGTCGTCGTTGAAGATCGAAGGGCGCGCCCGCGGACTGTCGTTCGGCAGTCCCATCCCCTGTGCAAGCTCCTCGTGGTAGCAGGACAGCCTCATCAGGTCGGGGTGCTCGGACCGGATGAGCGCGACGGCCGAGACATAGGAGTTCGGCCGGGACACGTCGGAGGAGGCGTAGACGGCGCAGTAGGCACTGCGGGGCAGCGTCGTGATCTCGGCGATCGTGCCGGCGGAGAGGCCGAGACCGAGCGCTTCGAGCGCTTGGGCCATGTCCCGCTGCTCGTCGATCGAGACGACGAAGACATGGTAGTTGCCGCCGCCGGGCACGACCGACACCGGATGACCCGTCAGACGCGAGAGGCGGGCGGCGAAGCCCTGCACGGCCCGGGTGTCCGCCTCGCGGGTGGAGGCGTCGACGCTGGCCCCGAAGTGGAGCTGCATCCGTACGGGCTCCTCCCAGCGCCGGAGCTGCGCTCGGCTCTGCTGCGCCACGTAGCGGCCCGAGACCTGCACGTATTCGGAGAAGAGCGCGATGCGCTCGAAGTTCCGCGCCAGGTCCTCCGCATCGAAGCTCGCGTCCGGCCCACCGCCATCCGTGCGGAGCAGGCCCTGCGACAGGAGCCTGCGCTCCGCGCGGCGGTAGGCCGCCGCGGCCATCAGGCTGTCGTTCGATGGCTCGGCGACGGGAGGGCGAACGGCCAGCGCGGCCGAGCCGGCCGTGATCGGACGGGCCGTCGGCGTCGCCGACGTCTTTGGGGCATCGCTCATGTCGCAGCCGACGAGGGCCAAGGCCGCGGCGCCCGCGACCGCGGCGAGGGCCCTCTTCATGTGCGCGGCACTGCCGTTCCGGCCGTATCGCCCGTCCCGCTGCCCCGGGCACGGGCCGAGGAGAGCGTCTCGCGAAGCTCGGCCTCCATGCGCTCGAGATCCGCCTCCGCAGCCGCCCGCCGGGCCTTGCCGTCGTCGGCGATCTGAAGGCTCTCCTGTATGGTCGAGACGAGGGTCTCGTTGGCCTGGCGCACGGCCTCGATATCGAAGACGCCGCGCTCCATCTGCTCGCGCACGACCTTGTTGGCTTCCCGCAGGTTCTCGGCATTGCGCGTGAGAAGTTCGTTGGTGAGGTCGTTCGCCCCCTTGACCGCCTCCGCCGCCTCACGGCTTCGCTGGATCGTCACCGCCTGCGCGAGCTGGGTCTCCCAGAGCGGCACGGTGTTGACGAGCGTCGAGTTGATCTTCGTGACGAGGCTCTTGTCGTTCTCCTGCACCAGCCGGATCGAGGGCAGCGACTGCATCGTCACCTGACGGGTCAGCTTGAGATCGTGCACGCGACGCTCGAGATCGTCCCGCGCGGCGCGGATGTCCCGAAGCTCCTGCGCGCGGATCATGCCGTCGTCGCCCGACGCCGCCTCGACCTCGGCCTCCTTCGCGGGGATCACCGTCGAGTCGAGCTCCCCCAGCTTGGCCTCTCCCGCCGCGATGTAGAGGCCCAGCTCCCGGTAGAATTCGAGCGTCTTCTCGTAGAGCTTGTCGAGCGACTTCACGTCCTTGAGGAGCTTGTGCTCGTGACGGAGCAGCTCGTCGGTGATCCCGTCGATCTGCTCCTGCACGTCCTCGTAGCGGGCGAGGAACTTCGCGAAGGGGGCGGCCTTGCCCGTCAGACGCTCCCACCAGCTTCGCTTGCGTCGCACGTCGAGCTCGGAGACCGAGAACCCTCGGATCGCGGACACCATCGAGCGAAGCGAATCCCCGGCCGGGCCCAGATCCTTGTTCTTCACGTCCGACAGCATCGCCTGGCTGATCTGCTGCAATTCGGCCTGGGCGCCGGAACCGAAGGCGATGATCGACTGCGTGTCCGAGAGATCGACCTCGTCCATCCGCCGCCGGATCTCCTCCGCCTGCGGTGCCGGCGCGTCCTGCAGGGCGACCACGGCCTGTTCCGGCTCGGGCAGGGGACGGGCGGCCTGAGCCACCTCGGCGGCATCCTCCGCCGCCTTGGCGCGCGTCGTCGTGAACATCTTCATTCCCTCCTCGCGACCCCGTCCCGGGCCAGTCGCTCGCGTAGCACCTCGATCTCCACGTCGAGGGCCGTCCGGTCCGACAGAAGCAGCGTCTCGCGCGTCCCGTCCAGACCCTTCTCCAGATCCGTCAGGAGCGCCAGGTACTCGTCCCGCGCCTCCGTGTCCCTCCGAGCCCGCCACAGGTCGGCGAACTTGAGCGTCGCGTCACGCGCGCCTTCCAGATACACGCCGAGGTAGCGCCGCGCCGCGACGAGGTCGCCGGGCGCCGCCTCGATCCGGCGGAACATCTCCTCGGCCGCGCTCGCCACCCGCTCCAGTCGTGCCTGCGCCTCGGTGTCCCGGAGACCGGACAGAGAGGCGCGCATCTCCGTGAGAAGGGTCTCCGCCTCCTCGATCGTCCGCGCGACCCGCTCCGAGCGCGGCGAGTCGGCAATGCCCTTGCTGCGCCAGGGATCCAGGCCGAACGAGACGACATGCAGGCCGCCCGCGATGAGGCCGTAGAGCCCGCCCGCCAGAAGCCCGCCATCCCCACCGGCGGAGGCGAGCGCGACGCCGGCGCCGGTCGCCGCGGCGCCGAACGCGAGGCGGGGGATGGCCGGGCGCCGGGCGACGAGGCGTTCGTCGAACGCGGCCCTCGCCCGAAGCCCCTCCCGGGTCAGGATACCGCCTCCGAACACCGCTCCGGCGGCGATCAGGTCGGCCGCCATCTCGGCGGGCCCTCCCCCGAAGAACGCCCCGACGAAGGGGACCACCGCGAGGGACGTGAGAATGGACGCGCGGGCCCGGCCACGGAGGGGGGGCTTCATCGCCTGGGGGCGGACGTCGGCCGCATCCTTCGATTGGGGGCTGTACGCCCCGCCGTAGCGCCGCGCCATCAGAGCACCCCCAGCCCCGCGAGCACCACGAGCATCGCGAGTGCAGCGAAGGAGAACTTCTGTACCGCCTCCGACCCCATGTCCTCCCGCCTCGTGCCCTGTTCCTCCACGCCCCTCCCAATTGGTCCCACGGGCCGTTCCACGCAACCTTTTTGCCCCGGATGCGCCGGGGGATGGGAAATTTGCCTACCGCGACCCCCGACGCTTCGGCGCGACCCTTGATGTGTCCGTCGGAGGGGCGATCCGACGCCCAGCAGTCCCGACAGCGTTTGACCGACGTACTCGTGGGGATGGCGCCTCCGAGGGCACGTGACCTCTCTGTGGAGAGTACTGGATTGGCGGTTTGGCCCCGCAATTGTACAGAACGTACCAACTCTGCAGGCTGGGGTTTCTCCCCGAACTGGCTTCGGCTCTCCGAAGATCTGTCACCTTCGAGCCCTCTCGGCAGAAATGCCAACGCCCGGCCTCTCTCGGTGGAACCTCCGCCTCACCGTCGAAGGTGGCGGCCATGACGCGTTGACCCTTTCGCGCGTACCGCCTACCTCCGCCGCGACCGGGCCGGCGAATGTTGCCACTCCGCCACGTGGCGTTTGCCCGCTTCAACGCTCGAGGACGCCTGGATGAAGGATGCAGCCCCCCGTCCGCCGCTGTCGCCCCGCACGCGTGCCGTTCACGGGGGCACGCGCAGGTCCCGATACGGGGAGGTCAGCGAGGCGCTCTTCCTGACGCAGGGCTTCGTCTACGAATCCGCCGCCGCGGCCGAGGCACGTTTCGCCTCGCTCGGCGAGGACGAGTTCATCTATGCCCGCTACGGCAACCCGACCGTGGCCATGTTCGAGGAGCGGATGGCCCTGATCGAGGGGACGGAGGACGCCTTCGCCACCGCGTCGGGCATGGCCGCCGTGTCCGGCGCGCTTCTGTCCAGCGTCCGGGCGGGCGACCGCGTGGTCGGCGCACGCGCGCTGTTCGGGTCGTGCCTCTACGTCCTCGAGGAGGTGCTGCCGCGCTTCGGGGTGGAGGTCGAGCTCGTCGACGGGACCGAACTGGACGAGTGGCGCAGGGCCGTGACCCCGGGCACGCGCGCCGTCTTCTTCGAGAGCGTCAGCAATCCGACCCTGGAGGTGATCGACGTAGCGGGCGTCACGTCCATCGCGCGGGAGGCCGGCGCGCTCAGCGTGGTGGACAACGTGTTCGCCACCCCCGTGCTGGGCCCCGCGGCGCCGCTCGGCGCGGACGTGACGATCTACTCGACGACGAAACACGTGGACGGGCAGGGGCGGTGCCTCGGAGGCGTCATCCTCGGCTCGCGGGAGTTCGTCCGCGGCACCGTCGAGCCGTTCCTTAAACACACCGGCGGCGCGATGTCCCCGTTCAACGCGTGGGTGATGCTGAAAGGCCTCGAGACCATGGACCTGCGCGTGCGCGCGCAGGCCTCCGCCGCGCAGAGGATCGCCGAGACGCTCGAGGGCCACCCGAAGCTTCTCCGCGTCCTGCATCCCTACCTCGCGTCGCATCCCCAGGTCGGCCTCGCCCGGCAGCAGATGGAGGGGGGTGGGACCGTCCTCTCGCTGGACCTCGGCACGAAGGACGCCGCGTTCCGCTTCCTCGATGCGCTTCGCATTATCGTGATCTCGAACAACTTGGGCGACGCGAAGTCGATCGTGACCCACCCCGCGACCACGACGCATCAGCGTCTTCCCGACCCGCAGAAGGCCGCGCTCGGCATCACTCCGGGCCTCGTGCGCCTCTCGGTCGGACTCGAGGACGCGGACGACCTTCTTGGAGATATCGAACGGGCCCTCGAGGCCGCCTGACCCATGCCCGCCATCCGCGCGATCCCCGGCCGGACGGCCCCACGCTAGAGGCTCCCCATGAAGGCTGCGATCCTCGTCTTCCCGGGCTCGAACTGCGACCGCGACCTTGCGGAGGCGTTCCGGCAGGCCGGTTTCTCGGTCGAGATGATCTGGCACAAGGAGACGTCGCTGCCGCAGGGGACCGACGTCGTCGGCGTGCCGGGCGGCTTCTCCTACGGTGACTACCTGCGCTGCGGGGCCATCGCGGCGCGTTCGCCCGTGGCAGGGGCATTGAGGGCCCATGCGGCTCGGGGCGGATACGTCCTCGGCCCCTGCAATGGATTCCAGATCCTGACGGAGGCCGGGCTCCTCCCCGGCGCGCTCCTGCGCAATGCGCGGCTGAAGTACATCTGCAGGACGGTTCCCCTGCGGGTCGAGGGGCGTTCGGCCTTCACGTCGCAGTATCCGGAAGGGGGCCGGGTCAGCCTTCCGATCGCGCATCACGAGGGCAACTATCAGGTCGACGCGGAGACCCTCGAGAGGCTCGAGGGGGAGGGGCTGGTGGCGTTCCGCTATCTCGATCCGCCGAACGGCGCGGCGAACGGGATTGCCGGCATCCTCAGCCCGAACCGACGCGTCTTGGGCCTCATGCCCCACCCGGAGCGGGCGTGCGAGCCTGCACACGGACGGGAGGACGGGGCGGGCCTGTTCCGCGGATTGGCCGAGGGCCTCGTGGCGGCCTGAGAGCCGCGGGGAGGCGCGTGAGCCAATCCCCGCCGCACGCGCTTGAGGCGCACCGCCCGCAGGCGTACACCACGCCTGATGATCTGGCGCCGCCTCGCATCCGCCAATGGCCGCTCCAGGAGCGCAGCCAACACCCCGCCGCCGGGCCTTTCCTGGGCGGTGCGCGGGCTCATCGCGCTCGTCGTTCTCATCGCCGTCGGGGTCGTCTACGTGGCGAACGTCTTCCTGACGGACCGGTTCGTCGAGACGACGCGGCAGCGCGCCGAGCTCAGGCAATCGCTCTACGCGGGCTCGATCGTCTCCGAGCTGCAGCGCAACTCGGTGGTGCCGCTCCTCCTCGCCCGCGACCCGACGCTGATCGCGGCGCTCAATGCGCGGGACTTCTCGGCCTCCTCCCAGAGGCTCATCTCCTATGTCGACGAGATCGGCGCGGCGGCCATCACGCTCATCGACACGGAAGGCCGGGCCGTCGCGGCGACCGACCGGAGCCAGCTTGGCACCCGCCACGAGGACGCGGCCTACTTCGTGCAGGCTCTGGAGAGCCCCGACACCGCCTTCACGATCAGCCCGAGCCCGGCCGGCGGGACACTGGCCGCGTTCAGCCGGGCGGTGGTGGACGGCGGCCGCCCCCTCGGCGTGCTGATGGTCGAGGTCGATCTCGCGCAGTTCGAGACGCGGTGGCGCGGGACGACGGCGGCGGTCGTCGTCACCGACGCGGCCGGCCACGTCGTGCTGAGCACCGAGCCGCGCTGGAGGGACAAGCCCCTCGAGGAAGCCCTGGCGGACATGCCGGTCCCCTCGGCCCTGCGCCGCGCCTTCGGCGGCGGACTGGGTCAGGCCGGAACCCCGATCATGTCGGGCGAGTCGCTGATCCGCCTGGAGGGCCGGGTGCCCTTCCGCGGATGGCGGCTCGTCACCTTCACCTCCTTCGACAGCGTGCGGGAGCGGGTGAACGGCGTTCTCGCCCTGATCATCACCGGTTTCGCGCTCCTCCTCGCGCTCGGCTTCTACATGCTCAACCGCCGCACGACGCTCCGGTCCCTGCTGGTGCAGAGGGAGAGCCGGGAGCTGCGGCTCCTGAACCTCCGGCTCAGTCGGGAGATCGCCGAGCGGAAGCGGGTGCAGGAGGCGCTCAGCGAGACGGAGCAGAGCCTCGCGCAGAGCTCCAAGCTGGCCGCGCTCGGGGAGATGTCGGCCTCGGTCAGCCACGAGCTGAACCAGCCGCTCGCCGCGATGCGGACCTATCTCGCCGGCGCGCGTCTCCTCATCTCGCGGCGGCGCAACGAGGAGGCGCTGACGTCGCTCCAGCGGATCGACGACCTGATCGGACGCATGGGTGCGCTCACCCGGCAGCTCAAGTCGTATGCGCGGAAGGGGGGAGAGGCGTTCGAGGCGGTCGATCTCCGAGAAGCCCTCGGCGCGGCGATGACGCTCATGGAGCCGCAGCTCAGGCGAAGCCGGGTGAAGGTCTCGCGGATGGTGCCCGATGGCCCGGTGATCGTGATGGCGGACCGGCTTCGCCTCGAGCAGGTGATCATCAACCTCGTGCGCAACGCGCTCGACGCGATGAAGGGCGATGCGAAGCAGGAGCTCGACATCCTCCTGACCGAGGGGGAGGAGGCCGTGCTCGCGATCCGGGACAGCGGACACGGGATCACGGAACCGGAGAAGCTGTTCGAGCCCTTCTATACGACGAAGAAGCCGGGCGAGGGCGTCGGGCTCGGCCTCGCCATCTCGTCCGGCATCGTGAAGGACCTTGGGGGGCGCCTCCTCGCGCGGAATGCCGAACGGGGGGGCGCCGTGTTCGAACTGCGCCTGCCGATCATTGGAACCGAACCTCAGCGTCCCCCGTCGGAGGCCCCACGGGGCGACGACGGAACGGACGATGCGGAAGCGGTGGTGCGGCCGACGGCCGCCGAGTAGGGAACGACACTTATGGCCGAGCAGATCAGGGTCGCCATCGTCGACGACGAGCAGGACATGCGCCAGTCGATCGGGCAGTGGCTCGCATTGTCGGGTTTCACCACCGAGACCTATTCCTCCGCCGATGACGCGTTGAAGGACATCGGCACCGACTACGCCGGCGTCGTCGTCACCGACATCCGGATGCCGGGCATGGACGGGATGACGTTCCTGAAGCGGCTCATGGGGGTCGACAGCACGTTGCCGGTGATCATGATCACAGGTCACGGCGACGTGCCGATGGCCGTGGAGGCGATGCAGGTCGGCGCCTACGACTTCATGGAGAAGCCGTTCGACCCGGACCGGATGACGGACCTCGTCCGCCGGGCCGCGAGGGCACGGAGGCTCGTGCTCGACAACCGGGCCCTGAGGCGCGAACTCTCGGACGGCACGGTGCTGATGCGCAAGCTCATCGGCACGTCGCCGGCGATGGAGCGGTTGCGGGAGGACATCCTCGACCTCGGGCAGGCGGACACCCACGTCCTGATCGAGGGGGAGACCGGCACGGGCAAGACCCTCGTCGCACACGCCCTCCATGCCGTGGGGCCGCGGGCCGGGAAGACCTTCTCGCTGGCGTCCTGTGCGGCCTACGGCGAGGAGGAGTTGGCCGCGAAGCTCTTCGGGCCCGTCACGGACGCGGCCGGGGGGGCGCTGCCGCTCGTCGAGGAGGCACGCGGCGGGACGCTCGTGCTCGAGGACGTGGAGGCGCTCCCGCCCGCCCTCCAGGCCCGCCTCCTGACCTTCATCAACGATCAGGGGGTTCCCGCGGAGACGCGGATCGTCGCGATCTACAACGGGGGCGATCCCGAGCGCACGGCGGAGCAGGCGCTCCGACCCGATCTCTTCTTCCGGCTCGCCGCCATGAAGCTGACGCTGCCGCCGCTCCGCCAACGCGGCGAGGACGTGCTCACGCTGTTCACCCACTTCGCCGAGACCTTCGGCGAGGAATACGGCTCCACCCCGCCTCAATTGACCGCACAGGAAGCGGCCCAGCTCCTGCAGGCGCCCTGGCCCGGGAACGTCCGGCAGCTTATCAACCTAGCGGAGCGGGCGGTGCTTCAGCAGCGCAGGGGCACCGGCTCCATCGCCTCGCTGCTCATGGCCGACACGCATGAGCAGGGCCAGACCCCCCAGGTCACCACCGAGGGCAAACCGTTGAAGGAATACGTCGAGGCGTTCGAGCGGATGCTCATCGACAACACGATGCGGCGTCATCGCGGGTCGATATCCGGGGTGATGGAGGAGCTCAGCCTGCCCCGCCGGACGCTGAACGAGAAGATGGCGAAGTACGGCCTCAGCCGGTCGAACTACCTCTAGGTGACGCGCTTAACCGTCCACCTCGTCCCGCCAAGTCTGCTCAGCTCGGTCCGGCTCGTGTCCGGCGGAACCGGGGCGGACTTGCCAACAAGGATCCCGGCGGGAGGCTGTAGAGCACTCAGCCGCAGTGGCGATTGAACGGATCACCCAGGCCGCGCGATCCTTCACCTGCAGATCGACTTCAGTCGTGCCCAGGTCGCCGCGTCGAGGACCGGCGGCGGGGGCGCTTCCGTCGGCGGCCCGGGCGGAAGCCCGGCGGCGGCCGCGAAGGGCGCCCATTCGACCGCGGCGGTGCCGAGTGCCTCCCGCAGGCGGTCGGCCTCGGGCAGAGGAGGTGGCCGAAGGAGGAGGCGGCGGAGATGCGCGTCTAGCTCCTCCTCGGGAAGCTCCGCGGTCGCCAGGAGGCGCACCAGCGTCGCGGGCGGAACGTCCTCCGCGAGGCGGCCGAGCGGGGCCCGGTCGCGTATCTCGAGGCCGGCGGCAACGAGATGGCCAGCGGGCACGGCCGGGCCCGCCGCATCCGCGATGACGGCCTCCGAGAGGAGCAACGTTCCTCCGGGCAGGGCGAGGGCGGGCATCGGCAGATCCCTGACGACGCGGATCCGCACCGGAAGGCTGGGCAGCACGCGTCCCTTCAGGAGGGCGAGCGCCTCCAGCCCGAGGGGGGCGTCACAGGGAGGGCCGGTCAGGGTCACGACCCGGTCGAGCAGTCTATCGCCGAGGTCCTCCCTCACCTGCAGCGGGAGGGTCCGCACCGTGTGCTCGCGCAGCGCATCGGGCAGGAACGCCGCGCCCGCGATGCCGGCGACGAGCGCCACGGCGACGACCATCCCGGCCCGCAGCCGCCCGCGCCCGCCTCGCCCGCGCTCCACCGCCAGCCGCACGCGCTCGAGCGCGTCGACCATCGCCACCTCGGCGATCTCGACCGTCTCCTCGGCGCCCCTCCCCGGACGGTAGATCGCCGGGAGGTCCGACCCGTCGCGCCGGATCGCGGGGAGGGACCAGTGCGCGAGCGCCTCGCCGTCGGGCGACTGGATCAGCAGGGAGGCCTTTCCGATCGCGAGGTAGACCTCCCGCGGGGGCTCCCCACCGCCCGGGTGCCAGGTGGCCGGCGCCTCGAGTCGGTCGAGCCCCTCGAGGGCTGTCACGGGGCCGCCGCCCGCTCCCGAAGAGCGAATTTCTGTATCTTGCCGGTGGACGTCTTGGGCAGCGGACCGAACACGACGCGCTTCGGCGTCTTGAACCCGGCCAGCCGCTCCCGCGCGAAGGCGAGGATCGCGCCTTCATCCGCCTCCGCGCCGTCCCTGAGCTCGACGAAGGCGCAGGGTACCTCTCCCCAGGTCTCGTCCGGCTGGGCCACGACCGCGCAGAGGCTGACCGACGGGTGGCGCATGAGGCATCCCTCGACCTCGACGCTGCTCACGTTCTCACCGCCGGAGATGATGATGTCCTTCGCGCGGTCGACGATCGCGACGTAGCCGTCGGGGTGCCTCACCCCGAGGTCGCCCGACCGGAACCAGCCCCCGCGGAACGCCTCTCGCGTGGCGTCCGGGTTCTTGAGGTAGCCCTTCATCACCGCGTTCCCGCGCATTGCGATCTCGCCCTGGGTCGTTCCGTCGGCGGGGACGGCGCGGCCATCTGGGTCGAACACGTCCACCCCCTCCATCATGGGGAACGGAACGCCCTGGCGTGCCTGGAGGGCCGCCCGCTCGTCGGACGCCGTCTTAGCCCAGTCGCCCTGCCAGACGCATTCGGTGACGTGGCCGTACGTCTCGGTGAGCCCGTAGACGTGCAGCACCTCGAACCCCATCTCCGCCATCCGTTCGAGCGTCGCCGCGGCCGGCGGAGCCCCGGCGGTGTAGACCTTCACGGTCCCCGGCAGGGACGGCCTCCGTTCGGGGGGCGCATTCACGAGCATGTTGAGGACGATCGGAGCGCCCCCGAAATGCGTGACCCGCTCCTCGACCAGGGTGTCGAAGATCGCACCCGCCTCGACCTCGCGCAGACAGACGAGGGTCCCCCCGACGAGCGGCATCGCCCAGAAGTGGCACCAGCCGTTGCAGTGGAAGAGGGGGACGACCTGCAGCAGGCGGGGATGGTGGGCCATCTGCCAGGAGACGACCGTGCCCATCGTCATCAGGTACGCGCCGCGGTGGTGGTAGACGACGCCCTTGGGGCGTCCCGTCGTTCCCGAGGTGTAGTTGAGGGCGAGGCTCTCCCATTCGTCTTCGGGCAGGTGCCACGGCGCATCCGCGTCACCCGTGCTCAGCACCTCGTCATACTCGCGGTATCGCCCCGAGGCGGCCAGGCCGGCGACCGGGTCGGCCACCTCGACCAGTACGGGGGGCGTCTCTAGGCCCGCGCAGGCTTCCTCGGCCAGCGGCAGGAGCGCGGAATCGACGAAGAGGACGCGCGCCTCGCCGTGCTCGAGGATGTAGCGGACGGTGTCGACGTCGAGGCGCGTGTTGATCGTGTTGAGCACGGACCCCGCTGCCGGCACGGCCCAGCCCACCTCCACATGCGCGGGCACGTTGGGCAGAAGCGTCGCCACCACGTCGCCCGGCCCGACGCCGAGGCGCGCGAGCGCATCGGCGAGACGGCTCACCCGCGCGAGCAGCTCCTCGTAGGTGGCCCGCGTCGATCCGTAGGCCAGCGCCTCGTGGCGCGGCCAGATGCGCGCCGCACGGGCCAGATGGGACAGGGGCGTCAGGGCGATGTGGTTCGCAGGCCCCCGGTCGAGGCCGTCCTCGTCGCGCATCCATCCCACAGGCGCCCCTCCCGTCCACGCGGCGTCCCCTGCGACGCCCGGCCGGATAATGGCCGCAGGGTGGACGGAGGGGAAGGGCGGCCTGCGATCACCCGTGCCCCGCGGAGGGCGGCCCGACCTTGTCGGATCAGGCGCTCTCGAGCTGCGCCATCACCTCTTCGCTGGCCTCGAAGTTCGTCGTCACGTTCTGCACGTCGTCGTCGTCCTCGAGTGCCTCGACCAGCTTCATGAGGGACTGCATCCCCTCGAGGTCGAGCGGCGTGGTGGTCTGCGGGCGCCAGACCAGCTTCGCGCTCTCGGCCTCGCCGAGCTGCTCCTCGAGGGCCGCGGCGACCTGGGCGAGGTCGGTGTCGGCACACCAGACGACGTGCCCGTCCTCGTCGCTCTCCACGTCCTCGGCCCCCGCCTCGACCGCGGCCATAAGCACGGTGTCGGCATCGCCCGCATCGGCCCCGTAGAGAACCTGGCCCTTGCGGTCGAACATGAACCCGACGGACCCCGTCTCGCCCAGGTTGCCGCCGTTCTTCGTGAAGGTGCTGCGGACGTTGGAGGCGGTGCGGTTGCGATTGTCCGTCATCGCCTCGACGATGATCGCGACGCCATTGGGCCCGTAGCCCTCATAGCGGATCTCGTCGTAGTTATCGCCCTCGCCGCCCGCCGCCTTCGCGATGGCCCGCTCGATGTTGTCCTTCGGCATGGACTGGGAGCGCGCCTCCTTCACGGCGAGGCGCAGGCGGGGGTTCTTGTCCGGGTCCGGGTCGCCCATCTTGGCGGCGACGGTGATCTCCTTCGAAAGCCGGGAGAACAGCTTCGCGCGCAGCTTGTCTTGGCGTCCCTTGCGATGCTGGATGTTGGCCCACTTGCTGTGCCCTGCCATGGCGAACCTCGTCCCCGACTGTTCCGCGAGGCGCTATACCGCCCCGCCCTTGGGCTTCGCAATGGCGGGCGCATGACCGGCGAGAAGCAGGGCCAGGGCGCCGAACGACGCCCCCCAATGGGGGATCAGGGCGGTGATGGCGACAGCGATCCACAGGACGGGCGCGAGGCGGCCCAGCCACGCGACCGGCTGGCCCGCGAAGAGGCTCGCCACTGCGAGGATGAAGGTCACCCCCGACAGGATCGCGAGCGCGATGGCCTCCGGGCCGCCCGTGAGGAGGAGCCCGGGATAGGCGATGAAGAGCATCGGGAGCGCGTAGGCCGTGCCGCCGAGCCGGAGGGTGTCGCGGGCGACCGACAGCCACGGCGCCTGCGCGATGGTGGAGGAGACGAAGACGGCCACGCAGACCGGGGGAGTGATCACGCTGAGCGCGGCGTAGTAGAGGACGAACAGATGCACCATGACCGGGTCCAGCCCCTGCTGGATCAGGACCGGCGCGAAGACGGCGGCGACGAGGACGTAGGCCGCCGAGGTCGGCAGGCCCATCCCGGCGATCAGGCAGACGACCGCCATGATGCCCGCGATCACCCAGATGTTGTCGCCGGCGACGGCGAGGATCTGGCTCGTCACGGCCACGCCCACGCCGGTCAGGTTCACCATCGCCACGAAGACCTGCGCGGCGACGAGCAGGATGCCCACGATCACGACGCCCTTCCCGCCGTCCCGGAACGCCCGGATGAGCGTCGAGGCGATCGCGCGGGGCGGAGTGCCGGTGGTCAGCTGCGCCGCGGTGAAGGCGCCGATGATGCCGATCATCCCGTAGCAGGCCGTGAGCTGGATCGAGTTGCCGTTCCATATGCCCCAGGACAGCCCGGCGATCCCAGCGAGGATCGGCGCCAGCCGCCTGAGCGACAGGGCCGCCCGCCAGTCGGGCAGTTCCTCTCCCGCCACCTGACCGAGCCCGGTCCTCTTGGCGATCAGATGCACCGTGGTGAAGACGCCGAGGTAGAACAGGGCGGCCGGCAGGAAGGCGACCGCGGCGATCGTCCAGTAGTTCACGCCGACGAGCTCGGCCATCACGAAGGCTGCCGTGCCCATGATCGGCGGCGCCAGCTGCCCGCCCGTCGAGGCGACGGCCTCCACCCCGCCGGCGAACGGGGCCGGGTAGCGCAGGCGCTTCATCAGCGGGATCGTGAAGTTTCCCGTCGTCGCGATGTTGGCCACGGAGGAGCCGGAGATCGAGCCGAACAGGCCGGAGGCGATCGTCGCGATCTTCGCGGCCCCGCCCGGGGAGGCGCCGCCCGCACGCGCAGACAGGTCGAAGAAGGTCTGACCCGCGCCGGTGTGGAGCAGGAGCGCGCCGAAGAGAATGAAGGCGGCGAGCGTGGTTGAGGCGATGCTGACGAGCATCCCCCAGAGGCCGCGGTCGGACAGGAAGATGACCTCGGTGATGTAGTATAGGTCGAAGCCGCGATGCCCGAAGGCGCCCGGGATCGCGTCCCCGTAGAACGCGTAGGCGACCATGCCGCCCACGATGATCGGGAAGACGAGGCTCGCGGTGCGGCGGGCGAGCTCGAGGACGACGAGCAGGGTGCCGAAGCCGAGCCACGCGTCCAGCGGCTCCGCGAAGGGCAGCTGGACCATGATCCGCTCGAAGTTGGCGATGACGTAGACGGCCGCGGCAAGCACCCAGGCGAACATCAGGACGTCGAGCGCGATGCCGAGCGGCCTCCAGCGGCGCCCGCCGCCCGTCGGATAGAGCAGCAACGCCATCGCGACGATCATGGCGACGAAGCTCGCGCGCTGGTTCAGCGTCTCGAAGGCGCCGGCGAAGGAGGTGTAGAAGACGAACACGCCGATGAGCAGGGCAAGCCCTTCCGCGAGCCTCAGGCGGAGCGAGGGATGCTGCGAGGGCTCCGTCCCCGGGGGCGCGGGGTCGATGTCCTGCGTCGTCATGTACGGCGCCACTCGGCGGGAGGCCCCGGCTCAGGGGCCGGGGCGGGCGAGGCGGGATCGCGCGGAGCGCCCCGTCGGCCCCCTGCCTCGCCCGCCCCGGGCTCGACCCGGGGCCTCGCCGTCACGGGCTCAGCTCCCGGGCCGCAGCCTGTCGGGCACCTCGTAGCCGTTCTCCTCGAACCAGCGGATCGCGCCCGGGTGGAGCGGCGACGTCGCGTAGGCCAGCGTCTGCTCGGCGAGGTCGACGCCCTGGATCGAGGGGAAGGCGGTCGACTGCTCCACCTCGTCCTCCATCACCGCCTTCACGATGTCGTACGCCGTCTCCTCGTCCAGATCGGGCCGCGCAGAGACGCCGATCATGAAGCCCCAGGTGCGGTAGGGGCCGGTGTTCTCCATCTCGCCGCCCGGCATGTCTACGACGGATAGTTCGGGCAGCTGCTCCTCGATCAACGCGATCTTGTCGTCGGGGACGGGCAGCACCTGCACCGGCGTGAAGGTCGCGATGTCGGTCGTCAGCGCGTCGAACTCGGTTCCCACGGCCGACTTGATGAATCCGATGGCCCGGTCGTCCTTGATGGCCGCGGCGAGCTCCCCGTTCGAGCCGCGGACCCAGTCGGGCTCGACGCCGAACAGCGCCAGCACCTCCTGGCTCGTGGCCTCCGTGGAGGAGCCCCGCTGTCCCGGCCCGAAGCGTGCCCCGTCGAGGTCGTCGATGGAGGCGACGCCGGAATCCTGGCGGACGATCACGTTCTGCGGGGCCAGCGCGTAGGCCCAGAGCAGGGGGGAATCGATGGCCTCCCCGTCGAACGTCTTGATGCCCTCGTTCGCGTGATAGAGCGCCGAGGTCGTGATCAGGCCGAGGTCGAGTTGGCCGCGGGCCATGCGCCGCAGGTTGTCCACCGTGGCTCCCGTCTCGACCACGCTGGCCTGGTACTTGTCGGGATAGGCCTCGTTGATGACCTTCGCGAGCGCCGCGAAGTAGGCGTAGTGCGACGACTGCGCGTTGGTCGCGCCCAGGGCCAGCCGGTCCTGGGCGGCGGCGGGCAATGCCGCGGCGACCGCGAATGCGGCGCCTGCGATGAGGCCGAGCGTCTTCATGGATGTCCTCCCGTCACGATCCGGCGGGTCCTCCTCCCGCGGGGCGCAACCTACCGCATACGCTTGCCAAGCCAAGGTGTCGCTGGCAACCGACTCCCCTCCCCGGGAGTTGCGGGAGGACGCAGCCGCGACGGCACCGGCGAGGGACGGATGACGACCGAACAGATGATCCTCTTCGCCATCTTCGGCGGTGTTTTCGCGCTTCTGCTATGGGGGCGCATCCGCTACGACGTCGTCGCCTTCGCGGCCCTGTCCCTCGGCGTGATCCTCGGCGTGGTGCCGGAGCGCGAGGCCTTCGCCGGCTTCGGCCATCCGGCGACGGTCGTCGTCGCTCTCGTGCTCATCGTCTCGGCCGGCCTCGTCCGGTCGGGCGCCGTCCTCTACATCACGCGCAAGGTGATCGACGCGTCCCGCCCGACCGGGGCCCATGTCGGGCTCCTCGGCGGGATCGGCGCGGTCCTCTCCGCCTTCATGAACAACGTGGCCGCGCTCGCCCTGCTGATGCCGGTCGATATCGCCACCGCCCGCAAGGCCGGCAGGCTTCCCGGACGGACGCTCATGGCGCTCGCCTTCGCCACGATCCTTGGCGGGATGGTCACCCTGATCGGCACCCCGCCGAACATCGTCATCTCGGGCATCCGCGCGGATACGTTCGGAGAGGGCTTCACGATGTTCGATTTCGCTCCCGTGGGCGGGCTGACCGCGATCGTGGGGCTCCTGTTCCTCGCGCTCGTCGGCTGGCGCTGGCTGCCGAAGCTCGCCGGCGAGGACGCGCAGGGCGGGGCGGAGCAGATCGAGGACGAGGCGCTCTACACCGCGGAGCTGACGGTGCCGGAGGGGTCGGAGCTCATCGACCGGCGCCTCGCGGACGTCTACGAGGAGGGCGACGAACTCGAAGTGCAGATCCTCGGCCTCGTGCGGGACGGGCGCCGCCTGTTCGGCACCGCGCGCCACCATCGGATCCGCGAGGGGGACAGCCTCGTGCTCGAGGCCCGGCCCGAGGCGCTCGACGAGTTCCGCGCCGCTCTGAGCCTCGACTACGCGGATGGCCGCCGGATGACGCTGCTCAACACCGCCGACCAGGGGCTCACCCTCATCGAGGTGGTGGTACCCGAGACGAGCCGGATCCGGGGCCTCACCGCGCAGGAGATCGGCCTCGCATGGCGTCAGCGCACCGTGCTGATGGGCATCTCGCGGAAGGGCCGCCGCGTGACCGACCGCTTGCGCAGGACGAAGGTCCGCTCGGGGGACATCCTTTTGCTCCTCTCGCCGTCCGAGGTGGCGGAGGAGGTGGTGCAGTGGCTCGGCGTCCTCCCGCTCGCCGACCGCGGTCTCGCGGTCACTGAGGAGAAGAAGATCTGGCCGGCCGTGCTCGTCTTCGCGACGGCGGTGGCCAGCGCGTCGCTCGGGCTCGTCGACCTCACGGTCGCCCTGGGCGCGGTGGTGATCGTCTACGCCCTGGCCCGGATCGTTCCGGTGCAGGAACTCTACGACCACGTCGAATGGCCGGTCGTGGTCCTGCTCGGCTCGATGATCCCGCTCGGCGCGGCCCTCGAGGACGCGGGCGGCACCGCGCTGATCGCCGGCCTCCTCACGGACGTCACGGTGGGGCAGCCTGCCTGGGTCGCGCTCCTTCTCCTGATGATTGTCGTGACCGTGCTGTCGGCCGTCCTGAATAACACGGCGACGGCCATCGTCGGGGCGCCGGTCGGGATCTCCATGGCCGCGACGCTCGGGGTCTCGCCCGATCCGTTCCTCATGGCCACCGCCGTCGCCGCCTCCTGCGCCTTCCTCACCCCGATCGGCCACAAGAACGCCACGCTGGTGATGGGCCCCGGAGGCTACCGCTTCGGGGATTACTGGCGGATGGGGCTCCCGCTCACGCTGGTGGTGATCGCGGCCGCGCTCCCGCTGATCCTAGTGTTCTGGCCCCTCGACGCGCCGCCCCCGCGCTGATCGCCCGCGCCCCTTGCGCGCCGACGCCCTGCCGCGCAAACGGGCGCCATGGCTCTCCTGCGCTTCACCATCCTCGGCTGCGGCTCGTCCGGCGGAGTGCCACGGCTCGGCGGGCACTGGGGCGCCTGCGACCCCGGTGAGCCGCGCAACAGGCGCCGCCGCTGCTCCCTGCTCGTGGAGCGCGTGACGCCGGGGGGGACGACCCGCGTGCTGGTCGACACATCGCCCGACATGCGGGCGCAGCTTCTCGACGCGGGCGTGGGTGCGCTCGACGGCGTGGTCTGGACCCATGCGCATGCCGACCACGTCCACGGCATCGACGATCTGCGCATGATCGTTTTCAACCTCCGCCGTCGCCTCCCCGTCTGGGCCGACGCGCCGACGTCGGCCGCCCTGCGGGCCCGATTCGGCTATGCCTTCGAGACCCCGCCCGGATCCTCGTACCCCCCGATCCTCGACCTCAATCCGATGGCGGGGCCGATCGCCATAGACGGCGCCGGCGGGCCGGTGAGGATGCGGCCCATACCGGTCGATCACGGAGACATCCCGGCGCTCGGCCTGCGCATCGGGGGGCTGGTCTACATGCCCGACGTGAATGACATCCCGGCGTCGAGCGAGGCGGACCTCGAGGATCTCGACGTCTGGATTCTCGACGCGCTCCGCCGCACGCCCCATCCGTCCCACCTCAGCCTCTCGGACGCGCTCGGGTGGATCGAGCGCGCCGCGCCGCGGCGGGCCGTGCTCACGAACATGCACGTCGATCTGGACTACGCCACCGTCGCGGCGGAAACGCCGTATCACGTCGTGCCCGCGCATGACGGCATGGTGATCGAGCTTGCCGCCGATTGAGCCGAGCCTCGCGGCGACGCCCGGACGCTGAAGCGCCATGCTCGACGTCCTCGCCGTCACGCTGCCCGTCTTCCTTCTGATCGGTGCGGGGGCGCTCGCCGTGCGCGCGGGGGCCTTCACCGAGGCGCAGGTCGAGGGGCTGATGATCTTCACGCAGCGCTTCGCCATCCCCTGCCTCCTGTTCCGGGCGATGACGCAGCTCGACCTCGCCGCGGGGTTCGACGGACGGCTCCTCGGCGCCTACTACTCGGGGTCGCTGATCTGCTTCCTCCTCGGCATCGCCGGGGCGCGGCTATGGCTCCGGCGGGAATGGGAGGATGCGGTCGCCATCGGCTTCGCGGCCATGTTCGCAAACTCCGTCCTCCTCGGACTGCCCATCGCCGAGCGCGCCTATGGCGAACCCGTGCTCGCGTTCAGCTACGGGATCGTCGCCCTGCACGCCGCCTTCTGCTATCTCGTGGGCACCGCGGCGATGGAGGTCGCGCGCGCGGGCGGACGCGGCCTCATGTCGGGCGTCGCGGCCGTGGCGCGCAGCCTGTCCCACAACGCGCTGATGATCGGCGTGGCACTCGGGCTCGCGGTCAACGTCTCGGGCCTTGATCTGCCCG
Source organism: uncultured Jannaschia sp. (assembly GCA_964637265.1). GTDB lineage: Bacteria > Pseudomonadota > Alphaproteobacteria > Rhodobacterales > Rhodobacteraceae > Jannaschia. Next base: position 44,740 of record CAZWWR010000001.1, on the reverse strand, counting down.
GCTTCCTGACCGAGCCGATCCGCCTGATGGCCGTCTCGGCGCTTCCGGCCGCCCTCTTCGGGCTCGGAGGCGTGCTCGTGCAGTACCGGATCGCCGGAGACGGCCGGGGCGTCGTCCTCGTCCTCATCGTGTCGCTGCTGATCCACCCGGCCTGGGTCTGGTTCACGGGGACGACCGTCGCGCTCTCGCCGGAGGCACTCAGGGCCGCGGTCGTGACCGCCGCGATGGCGCCCGGCGTCAACGCCTACCTCTTCGCGTCGATGACCGGCCGAGCCATGCGCATCTCCGGCAGCGCCGTCCTCCTCGGAACGGCCGTTTCCGTCCTGACGATTCCCGTCTGGCTGTGGGTGCTCGGCTAGGCTCGCGGGGCAGGGGGTGCGGGCCTTCGGCAGGGAGCTCTGAACCGCGGCGCGCGCGGGCTCGCGCTGGCCGATGCCTCGTCAGTGCGACGCTGCCTCAGCGCACGTCGGCGAGGCAATTCGGCTTCACGATGATTCTGCAGGCGCTACCACGCATATTGGCGAGAAACGCCGCATCTCAGGCTATCGCCCGCACCCGTCGGCACCACGCCCTGCGAAATGTCGGCGAATGAGGTAGCACGCGGGATCTGGGCCGAGGCGGGACACTCAGGGCGGCTTGGGGGGCCGACCTCAGACGCGGATTGCGCGACCGGAAGCCCATTCCCCGTTGCGGCTGTTCGGACTTCCACGTTTGCCGACCTGCCAAGGCCGACGATGCCCTTAGTGAATGCCCCGGGTGGCGGCCGTCCAGAGAGGCGCGCCGATCGCGCGGTCCATCTCCCAGGCGACGAACAGCGGGACCATGTCCGGCTCGCCCGCCGGCTCCCCGAGGAAGCCCGGCCTCGACTGCGGCCGGACGGACGCCCAGAGCCCCTGGCAGAACGGCTGGCGGGAGACCCAGCGGCGCATGTCCTCGCGCTTGCGGCTCGAATGGAACGGCCCCCAGTCGGCCGCGACGCCCCGCATCCCCCGGCTCACCACGTTGTCGCGCGGCACGGTCACAGCCATGATCCGCACGGCGCAGGACATGTTCAGCTCCCCGTCCTTCAGAGCCTCCCCGGACCGCGCCTGACAACCGTATCCCCGCGCGGTGGCCGGAAGGATCTGCACGAGGCCGTACCACAGGCCGCCCCCGCCGACCGCCGTGGGCCGCCAGGTGCTCTCGTGCTTCGCCAGGGTGCTCAGCAGGCCCGCCCAGAACGCCTTGCGCTCCCAGCGCGGCGCGTTCTCGTAGGCCGGGCACCACTGCCCGATGTCCTCCGGAACGGTGTCCAGCAGCGGCTCGCCATGGCTCGCCAGCGCCCGCATCGCCGCACGCGTCCAGCGATGCGATCCGCGAACGTGATCCCACCTCAGGTCGGGCATCTCCTGCACGGTGGGGCGGCTCGCGGGTCGGGAAGAGGCGGTGATCGCAGGCGCTGCCGCTTCCGAGGCCGCGTCCGGGACGGGCTCGGCACGCACCTCGCCGGGCGCGGATGCCACCAGCATCGCGACCAGCGCCAGACCTGCTGCGACGACTGCCTGCATGTTCCGGTCCCTTCGTCTGTTCGGACCGTGACGGCGGCCGGGCACCGAGTTGCCCACCGATCCGTCCCGTCCCCCGGAGCGCCCTCTGATCCGGTGGCAGCCGGCCGGGGCGCTTGTCGGGATTGCGGTAGCAGAGTGCCCCTGATGCGGCAAAACCATGGCGCGAGTCCCGGCCGCATCGGCGGAGGCCCGCTTGCTGCGCTGTCCGGCCCCGGATAGGAACGGCGCGCCCCGGGTGAGCCCGCCGGGCGTCCACGCACGGAGGCCGCCATGCTCGACCGCACCTTCGCCACCCCGAAGCCCCGCGTCATCGCGGGCGAGCGGGAGGACTGGGAGCTCGTCATCGGGATGGAGGTCCATGCGCAGGTCGCGTCCGAGGCGAAGCTCTTCTCGGGCGCCTCCACCCGCTTCGGCGCGGAGCCGAACTCCAACGTCGCCTTCGTCGACGCCGGCATGCCCGGTATGCTGCCCGTCATCAACGAGCACTGCGTGGCGCAGGCGGTACGGACGGGGCTCGGGCTGAAGGCGGAGATCCATCTCCGCTCCGCCTTCGACCGGAAGAACTATTTCTATCCCGACCTGCCGCAGGGCTATCAGATCAGCCAGCTCTATCACCCGATCGTCGGCGAGGGTGAGGTGCTGGTGGAGATGGGCGACGGCACCGCCCGGGTCGTGCGGATCGAGCGCATCCACCTCGAGCAGGATGCCGGCAAGTCGATCCACGACATGGACCCGGCCCTCAGCTTCGTTGACCTCAACCGCACCGGCGTCGCCCTGATGGAGATCGTGTCGCGCCCCGACATCCGAGGCCCCGAGGAGGCCTCCGCCTACGTCTCCAAGCTGCGTCAGATCATGCGCTACCTCGGCACCTGCGACGGCGACATGCAGAACGGCAACCTGCGGGCTGACGTGAACGTCTCGGTCTGCCGCCCCGGCGACTACGAGCGGTACCAGGAGAGCCAGGACTTCTCGCATCTCGGCACGCGGTGCGAGATCAAGAACATGAACTCGCTTCGCTTCATCCAGGCCGCCATCGACTACGAGGCCCGCCGCCAAATCGCCATCCTTGAGGCGGGCGGTACCGTGGAGCAGGAGACGCGCCTCTACGACCCCGACCGCGGCGAGACGCGTTCGATGCGCTCGAAGGAGGAGGCGCACGATTACCGCTACTTCCCCGACCCGGACCTCCTGCCGCTCGAGCTTGAGCAGGGCTGGGTCGACGACATCGCCGCGGGGCTTCCGGAGCTCCCCGACGCAAAGAAGGCCCGCTTCGTGGAGCAGTTCGGACTCAGCGACTACGACGCCTCCGTCCTCACCGCGGAGACCCGTTCCGCCGCCTTCTTCGAGGCGACGGCCGCCGAGGCCGGCCCGTCCGCCTCGGCCGGCAAGGCGGCCGCGAACTGGGTCATCAACGACCTCTTCGGCCGTCTGAAGAAGGACGAGCGCGGCCTCGGGGACAGCCCGGTCAGCCCCGCGCAGATCGCCGCGATCATCCGGCTGATCGAGGCGGGCGACATCTCCGGCAAGATCGCCAAGGACGTGTTCGAGATCGCCTACACGACCGGGCGAGACCCGTCGGAGATCGTCGAGACCGAGGGTATGCGTCAGGTCACCGATACCGGCGCAATCGACGCGGCCGTGGAAGAGGTCATCGCCGCGAACCCCGCGCAGGTGGAGAAGGCGAGGGCGAACCCCAAACTCGCGGGCTGGTTCGTCGGCCAGGTGATGAAGGCGACCGGCGGCAAGGCGAACCCCAAGGCGGTGAACGAGGCGGTGCGGTCCAGGTTGGGGCTCTGAAGTTTGGTTATCTCGATCCCGGTCCCTGTCCGCCCGCGGTGACGGGACTTGCCCGCGCCCGCCAAGCGGCTCCCTCGAGTGGTCGTCTGGCCCCCTCCTGCTGTGTAGGGGCCTCGCCGCGCCGAAGCCCTCCGCCCGCGGGAACGGTGATCGCCGCCATACAGCACGATCCCGCCGGCGATAGAGCCCACCCTCGCGCAGCGACATTCAAGGCTCTACCAGCGCAGGGATCGTCTTACGGCTATCGAAGGAGGGTCCAACATCGGAGCTGCATCCCGGACGTCGCTCAAACTAAATCCTAGGGGGTGGACCACGCAGCCCGCCAAGCACACGGGCCCCCGGCTCGGCGTTGATGGTGCGACCGCCTCCCGACGGCATCTGGTGTACTAGGGCGAGTCAGCTGTGATCCACCCGGGGGGCGGTCACCGTATGAACGCCGGGGAGGTGGCGGAGGCGGTGGGATTCGAACCCACGGACCGCGTGAACGGTCAACGGTTTTCAAGACCGCCGCATTCAACCACTCTGCCACGCCTCCACGCGCCGGGGCTATCTCGCCGCCTTCGGCCGGGCAAGGGCGAGCGGAGCCCTCGCCACGCGCCGCGTCACTTGAAGTTCCGGCTCTCCTTGATCTGGTCCCAGGCCCAGACGACCTCGGCCAGCTGCTCCTCCTGCGACCGGTCGCCCCCGTTCATGTCGGGATGGAGAACCTTGATCAATGCCTTGTAGCTCTTGCGGATCCTGACCTTTTCCCAGTCGTCCCGGGCCTCCAGGATCTCCAGTGCCCGCTTCTCCGTGGGGGGCAGCTTGCGCCCCCCGGAAGAGGCGCCCGGGTTGCGCGTCGCGTTGCCGCCGAGCACCTGATGGGCGTCCTCGATGCCGAGCCGGGCCCAGGCGCGCTCCTCGACCGACTTCCGGAAGGGGCGCGTCGGCCTGTCCGAGGCGCGGGCGCGTTCCATCTCGGCCGCGATCTCCGCTTCCGTCTGGCCCTCGAAGAAGTTCCACTTCGTGTTGTACTCGCGCACGTGGGTCTTGCAGAACCACCAGAAGTCGTCGCGCGTGTCGCGGGACTTGGGCGCACGGTACTGGCCCGGCTCCTGGCAACCCTCGTGCTCGCAGACGCGCTGCGACGTCTCCACGGCACCGGACATGCCGCGACGCCCACGCGTGCCGCGCCGCTTGGCGGACGAGACGCTGATGTCGAAGCCGAAGGGGTCGCTCTTGTTCATGTCCCTCTCCATCTCCCGACCCTCTCTGCGCCGTGGCGCGCGGGGCCTTTCGTGCCGGGCCGGGGGAGTTTAGTCATCCGGCAAGGCAAGGGAAGGGGGTGTGGTGGTGGAACAGGAGATCCGCGAGCGGTTGGCCGCCCTGGGGCCGCGCGAACTCGAGGTCGTCAACGACAGCCATCGCCATGCGGGCCATGCGGGCGACGACGGTACGGGGGAGAGCCACTGGCGCGTGAGGCTGCGCAGCGACCGGTTCGAGGGGGTCGGCCGCGTCGAGCGGGAGCGGATGGTCCATCGCGCGCTGGGCGACGTGATGCAGAGGATCCACGCCCTCGCGCTCGATCTCGCGCCCTGACGAGCACGGTAGACCCTGTACGGGCCGCGTCGGACGGGACACAACCGCCGCCGACGGTCCCCGCCCGGATGCGCGGCCCCGCGATGCCCGTGGCAGTGCCGGAGGCGCGTCTTGATCCCGCCCGACCGAGTCGCACCTCCCGTCTCATGCGCCGCCTGATCCTCGCCCTGATCCTCCTCGCCTCCCCGGTCGCGGCTCAGGAGGCGCCGCCGCAGGCTCCGGACGGGCAGCCGACCGGCGCGATATCCCTCGAGCAGGAGGCGGGGGACGACGCGCGCATCGAGGACCGGATCCGGGGCATCCTGTCGGAGCTCGAGGGGTTCGAGCGGGTCCGCGTCGTCGTCTCCGAGGGGATCGTGACCTTCGAGGGCGAGGTGCTGACCCCGGACGACGTCGACCGGCTGGAGCGGATCGCCGGCCGCGTCGAAGGGGTGGTGGCGATCGAGAACGGCGTCGCGGAGACGACCGACGTGGCCGAGCGGCTGGACCCGGTGCGGGAGCGCTTCGCGGAGCGCCTCGACCAGGCGGTCGGCTACCTGCCGCTGCTCGCCATCGCGGCCACCGCTGGCCTCCTTCTCGCCGGGCTGGGCTGGGGCATCGCGAAGGCGCGCTGGCCGTGGGACAGGATCGCCCCGAACGCCTTCATCGCCGAGATTCTGCGCGTCGTGGTCCGTCTCGCCTTCGCCGTGGCCGCCGTGGTGCTGGCGCTCGACATCCTAGGTGCGACGGCCCTCCTCGGGACGCTGCTCGGGGCGGCCGGAATCGTCGGCCTTGCCGTCGGCTTCGCCGTCCGCGACACGGTCGAGAACTTCATCGCCTCCGTCATGCTCTCGCTGCGGCAGCCGTTCCAGCCCAACGACCTCGTGCTCATCGACGGCGATCTGGGCAACGTCGCCCGACTGACCAGCCGCGCCACGATCCTCCTCGACCCGGACGGCAATCACGTCCGGATCCCGAACGCGACCGTATTCAAGTCGAAGATCATCAACTATACCCGCAACGCCCATCGCCGCTTCGGCTTCATCCTCGGCATCGACCCGACCGACGACCTCGCCCAGGCCAAGCGCATCGGCCTCGACACGCTGGGCCAGCTTCCCTTCGTCCTGAAGGATCCGGCGCCGATGGTCTGGGTCGAGGATTCGGGAGACAGCACCGTGCTCGTGCAATTCTTCGGATGGGTCGATCAACGCGAGGCGGCTTGGCCCGTCGCGCGTGGCGAGGCCCTCGGCGCGGTGATGAAGGCGCTTGACTCGGCGGGGATCGGCCTGCCCGAGCCGACCTACCGCCTCAACATCGCGGGCGGCGGCCTGCCGGTGGTCGATCTGCCCGATCGGAAGGGCCGCCCGAAGTCGCTCGTGGCGACCGAAGGGGAGGCGGCAGAACCTGCGCCGCCGCCCGATCCGGCGGCGACTCTCGCCGAAGTCCGGCCGGACGGGGCCGTGGACCGGATGGTGCATGCCGAGCGCCGCACCGAGGCGGCCGGAGACCTCCTGCGCCATGACGGCCCGGAGGAATAGGCCGACGGTGACCGCACCGGGCCAGCCGCTCCAGCGCCGCCTGCCGTTCACGCCATGGTCCGACCCGGCCCTGTCCCGCCTTCCGGGAATGCGGCCGGTCAAGGGCGAGTGGATCGTGGTGGACGAGGCCTACGCCGGACAACTGGCCGAGAAGGCCCGCCTCCTCGCGGAACGGCGCGCGGATGTCCTCGCGGCGCTCGAGGGATCGGAGGCTGCACAGGAGGAGGCGCTTGGTGCCGTCCTCGAGCGGCTGCCGTCTGGCTTCCATCGCCACCGCGATGCCGTGCGCCGGCCGGACGGCGTGACGGTCCGTCTTGACGGCCCTCCGTTCGACGTGATCGCCCGTCTGGTGCAGGAGGACGTCCTGATCTGCGAGCGCCGGGGCGGCGCGCACGTGCTCACGGCCGGACTTCTGTGCTTCCCCGCATCGTGGACACTCCGCGAGAAGCTCGGGCGGCCGCTCGCCCGCATCCACGCGCCGGTGCCCGCGTACGACGCGGCGCTGGCCGCCCGGGTCGATCGGCTGTTCGACCGCACGCGTCCGGGGCGGCCGATGTGGCGGGCCAATGCCCTGGCCTACGCCGATCCAAGCCTGTACCAGCCCCGCTCGGAAACCGAGCCCCCGCGCCCGGCGGTCCGCGCCCCGTATCTCCGCTCCGAACGCCAGACGGTGTTGCGGCTGCCCCGGACTGACGCGATCCTGTTCGCCGTCCACACATACGTCCTGCACGCCGGGGACCTGTCCATCGACCAGAGGGAGAGCTGCCCGCTCCCCCTCGCTTACGACGGATGACCATCGACACCTCCGTCGCCATCAAGCGGGCGATTTGCGGCAACGGAGACTGGCTCCTTGCCGCGGATCGATCGGACGGCTCCCGGAGACCCCACGCTACCGCACGCTGCTGGCGAGTCCGGCGGGCCTACCGAGCCGCCCCAGGCATGGCGATCCGGGCCGTCGCGCCCCGCCGCCGAGTGTCGCTCCCCTCGCGGAAAGGCCACTGTCGCTTGCCGGCGCCACTCCCGCCGCTACCGTCCGGCTGGAAGAAGACCAGCGGCCGCGGAGGGCCGAATCGATGCAAGAGAAGTTCGGGCTCGCCCAGCCCGCCCGCAGGGTCGAGGATGTCCGCCTCCTGACGGGGGGCGGCGGCTACGTCGACGATCGGGCCCCCGCGGGCGCGCTTCGGGCCTACGTGCTGCGCAGCCAGGTCGCCCATGGCAGCATCACGACGCTCGGCGTGGCCGAGGCGGAGGCGATGCCGGGGGTCCACCTCGTGCTGACCGCCGACAGCCTCGCGGAGGCCGGGCTCGACGCAACGCTCCGCACCTCGCCGATCCGGCAGCCCGACGGCAGCAAGGGCGCCACCCCGGAGCGTCCGATCCTGGCCCGCGGAAGGGTCCGCTTCGTGGGCGAGCCGGTGGCGATGATCGTCGCCGAGACGCTCGACGCGGCGCGGGACGCGGCGGAGGCCGTTGAGCTCGACATCGAGGACCTGCCCGTGAAGGTCGACGTGGCCACCGGCGGTCCGGCGGTGCACGAGGCGGTGCCCGACAACAGGGCCTACGTCTGGGAGACGGGCGACGAGGCCCGCGCTGCCCGGGCGATGGAGCGCGCGGCCCACCGCGTCGCCCTCACCGTCGAGGACAACCGCATCATCTGCGCCTCGCTCGAGCCCCGCGGCGCCTGGGCCGAGACCGAGCCAGACGGGCGGCTCCACGTCTGCGTGAACGGGCAGGGCGTCTGGGGGACGAAGGGCAATCTCTCCCGCGTCCTCCGCCTCGACGCGGCGCAGGTTCGGGTCACGAACCCCGACGTGGGCGGCGGCTTCGGGATGAAGGCGATGGACTACCCCGAGACGTTCCTCGTGGCTCATGCCGCGCGGGTGCTCGGCCGCCCCGTCCGCTGGATGGCGGACCGCAGCGAATCCATGCTCTCGGACAACGCCGGGCGTGACCTCGTGTGCACCGCGGAACTCGGCTTCGACGCGGAGCTCAAGCTGATCGCCTACCGGATGACGAGCACCAGCAACCTCGGCGCCTACAATTCGGGGTTCGCGCAGAACATCCAGTCAGAGCTGTTCGCGAAGGTCCTTCCCGGCGTGTACGACGTGCAGGACGTGTTCATGCGGAACACCGGCGTGTTCACGAACACCACCCAGGTCGACGCGTATCGCGGCGCGGGGCGCCCGGAGGCGATCTACGTGCTCGAGCGTGCCATGGACCACGCTGCCCGCGAGCTGGAGGTCGATCCGTTCGAGCTCCGCCGGCGCTGCTTCATCAGGCCGGACCAGTTCCCCTACCGGTCCGCCACGGGCGAGCTCTACGACGTGGGGGATTTCGCCCGCGTGATGGACCGCGCGGCGGAGGCGGCCGACGCGTCCGGCTTCGAGGCCCGGCGCGAGGAGGCCGCGGCGCGCGGACGGCTCCGCGGTCTGGGCACCTGCTACTACATCGAGTCGATCCTCGGCAGCCCCGAGGAGACGGCCGAGATCGTGTTCGAGGAGAGTGGTCGGGTGAGCCTGCTCGTCGGGACGCAGTCGAACGGGCAGGGGCACGAGACCGTCTACAAGCAGTTCCTGGCCACGGATCTGGGGATCGACCCCGAGATGATCGACGTCGTGCAGGGCGACAGCGACCGTATCGCCAAGGGCGGGGGCACCGGAGGCTCGCGCTCGGTCACGGTTCAGGGCAGCGCCAACCGCGCCGCGGCGACGACCGCCATCGAGAGGTTCACCCCCTTCGTCGCCGAGATGCTGGGCGACGCGGAAGCGGGATTCGAGGACGGCCAGTTCCGGGCGCCGGGCTCGAACCGCGTGCTCACCGTGCTCGAGGCGGCGGCCGAGGCACGCGCCCGGGGCCGGGAGGACCTGCTGCGCGTGAGCGAGACGATCGAGCTGCCGGGGCGGTCCTACCCCAACGGCTGCCATATCTGCGAGGTGGAGATCGACCCGGAGACGGGCCAGCTCGAGGTCGTCGGCTACACGGTCGCGGACGATTTCGGCAATCTCATGAACCCGATGCTGGCCGAAGGTCAGGTTCATGGCGGGGTGGCGCAGGGCGTGGGCCAGGCGGTGAGCGAGCACGTCGTCTACGACGAGACCGGGCAGCTCCTCTCGGCCTCGTTCATGGATTACGGGATGCCCCGCGCGGTGAGCCTTCCCATGATCGCCTTCCACTCGGAGCCGGTCCCCTCCACGGCCAACGTGCTCGGGATGAAGGGGTGCGGAGAGGCCGGCACGGTCGGCGCGATGGCGGCCGTGGGCAACGCCGCCGCGGACGCCCTCCGTCCGCTGGGGATCGAGCGGGTGGACATGCCGTTCACCCCGTCGAGGGTCTGGGCGATGCTTCAGGACGCCCGGGCGCCGCTCGCCGCGGAGTGACGCGGTGCTGGGCGGGCTGCGCGACTGGATCGCCGGGCTCGCGAGGCCCGAGCGGCCGGCGCGGGAGGCGCCCGGCACGGCAGGTCCCGCCCGCGTCCACGTCGTGCTGCTCGACGGGACGCTCTCCTCGCTCGAGCCCGGCCGGGAGACGTCGGTCGGGCTCATCTGGAAGATGCTCGAGGCGGACGGGCGCGACTGCCTCTATTACGAGCCGGGCATCCAGTGGCGCGGGCCGAGGCACCTGCCGGAGCTCATCGCCGGGACGGGGCTGAACGCGCAGATCAAGCGGGCCTACCGGTTCCTCGCCGAGCGCTGGCGCCCGGGCGAGCCGATCTTCCTCATGGGCTACTCGCGCGGGGCCTACGCGGTGCGGGCGCTTGCGGGGATGATCGACCGGGTCGGCCTCCTGCGGCCCGACGAGGTCGACGGGCAGACCGTCCTCATGGCCTACGAACACTACCGGCTGGGTCCCCATCGCCCGGAGGCGCGGCGGTTCCGCGCGCTCCGGTGCCATGCCGAATGCCGGATCCGCGCGGTGGGCGTCTTCGACACCGTCGATCAGGTCGGCGTGCGCTGGCCCGTCATCTGGCGGTGGCTGCCGCAGGTCCACGCGTTCCGGTCCGACAGGCTCGGGCCGAGCATCGAGTACGGCCTGCAGGCCCTCGCCCTGCACGAGACGCGGCTGGCCTATCCCCCGCGGGTCTGGCGGACGCGAGGCGCGCGGACGGCGACGGTGGAGCAGGTCTGGTTCCGGGGCGGTCACGCGGATCTCGGCGGTCATCTCGACGGCTGGCAGAAGGCGCGTCCGCTGGCCAACGTCCCCGCGGTCTGGATGCTCGAGCGGCTCGCCACGCTCGGGATGACGCTCCCGGAGGACTGGCGGTCGCGGTTTCCGACCGATCCGGACGCGCCGTCCATCGGCACGTGGCGGGGGCCGGCGATGCTCTTCCTGCGCCGCGCGCCGCGGCAGGTGGGGCAGGACCCGTCCGAGGCCCTCCACCCCTCGGCGGAGCCCTACGCCCCGCCGAGGGCGACCGACCTGCCGGTCTGCGTCACGGGGTAGGCGCCGGGAGATCCAGATCCGGGCGAGCGGTCTTTTGCAGCTATCACCTTGTAGGGGCCATAGAAGGGCTCCGGCCACGGCGTCGGCCGGCGCGGGGCGGTCACTCCGAAACGCGCTCGCAGTCGTGCCGCGTACGTTGCTCGCACCCTCGACCCTCCGGAACCTCGCCTCCTCAGTTCAAACCGGACGGGACGCGCCGAAGACCGGGAGGCCGGGGCGGGCCTTGGACAGGCGGATCTCGCCGGTGCGGTCGTCGCCCAGCCGCAGGGTCGCGTCACGCAGCACGGAAATCCCCTCGTGCGCGTCACGGGGCAAGGCGCCCCCGTCCAGCGGCTTGCCCACCCGGATGCGGAACGGCTGGCGATACTTGTTCAGCGTCTCGTGGAACAGCGTGATGTCGCGCAGCGTGGGGTGGAGCGCGTCGAACAGGTAGAACAGCGCGGAGTTGCGCGCCCGCAGGTGCAGCGGGACGACCGGGAGGCCGAACTTGCGCGCGATCATCGCCGCCGAGGGGAGCCAGTCCCGCTCGTGCAGGCCGAGCCCACGCCGCTTGGCGAGCCGGCCGGCGGGGAAGATTATGCCGAGCCGGCCCTGCGACAGGGCTTCGCGCGTCAGCGTCATCGTCTCGCGGGTGCGTGCGTGGGTGCGCTTCTCCTCGCGCCACTCGACCGGCACCACGAGATCGGCGAACTGGGGCAGGATCCGCAGGATGTCGCTGTTGGCGTAGAAGAACATGTCGGGCCGGCGTTCCCGGAGCAGCGACCAGAGGACGATGCCGTCGGCGATGCCCGTGGGATGGTTCGCGACGATCAGCGCGGGCCCGGTGTCGGGGACGTTCTCGAGACCCTCGGCCTCGACACGGCGGGCGATGCGGGAGGCGATGTCGGCCATGATATCGACCACGTCCTGGTCGCGATAGACGGTGGCGAGCTCGACGCTCCGCTCGTAGGCGAGCAGCCGGTCGAGCGCCGCCCGCGCCAGGCGCGCCTGCGGCGTCCTGGCGAACAGCCAGGGGGCCCGTTCGGCGATGAGGGGATTGAGTCGCTCGCGCATGGGCGCCCTTGAGCCTCTGGTCGTGACGGGCATGCAACGCCCGCGGGAAATGAGCCTTTCTAGGCGGCTAACGTAAACGTCCGATTCATGCACGCGGTTCCTCCGGCCGCGCTTCGCGTCAGCGTCCGCCCGCCACGTCGACGATCGTGTCCGTGACGTAGGACGCGTGCGGGCTGAGGAGCCAGAGGATCACGCGCGCGACCTCCACCGCCGTGCCCGAGCGGCCCATCGGGATCATGGGGGCGAGGCGGTCCGCGCGCTCCGCATCTCCGCCCTTCGCATGGAGGGAGGTGGCGATCACGCCCGGGCGCACCCCGGCCACGCGGATCCCCCTCGGAGCGAGCTCCTGCGCGAGGCCCTTCGTGAAGGTGTCGATGCCGCCCTTGGTGGCGGCGTAGTCGGCGTACTGGTTCGGGCTGCCGATGCGGGCCGCGGCGGAGGAGACGTTCACGATCGAGCCGCCCTCGCCCATCCGCCGCGCCGCCTGGCCGGCCACGAGGATCGGCGAGGTCAGGTTCACCGCCACCATGCGGGCCACCCGCTCCGCCGTGAACTCGGTTGCGGGCGCCGCCTCGGCGACGATGCCCGCGTTGTTCACCAGCCCGTCGAGCCGCCCGTGCTCCGCGTCGAACCCCTCGAACAGCCCGGCGACGGCGGTCGGGTCCTCGAGGTCCGCGCGGTGCACGGTGACGCGGGCGCCCTGCGCCCGGCAGGCCTCAGCGGTCTCGTCCATGCCCGCGGCGTTGCTGTTGTAGTGCAGCGCGAGGTCATGGTCCGTCGACGCCATCATCGCCGTGGCGGCGCCGATGCCGGAGCTGGAACCGGTGATCAGGAGCGTTCTGCGGGCCATCTGGACCTCCTCGCGGCATCGCGCCGCCCTAGCGTGGCGGAGGACGGAAGGCGAGGGAGCACGGGGCAAGTCAGGGGCGAACCAAAGGGGCCGCCCAGGCATTCCCCACTTGAGCGATGAAACGAACGAAAGGAACAGGGCGATGGCCGATCTGGTCGCAATCCGCTTTCCCGATCAATCCCGGGCCGAGGAGGCGCTCCGCAAGGCCGCGGAGGCGCAGAAGCAGCATCTGGTGGACCTCGCCGATGCGGTGATCGTCTCCCGCGACGAGGCGGGCAAGGTGACACTGAAGCAGTCCTTCAACACGGTGGCCGCCGGCGCCGCCTCGGGCGGCATGTGGGGGACGCTCGTGGGGCTGATCTTCCTCAACCCCCTGCTCGGCCTCGCCGTGGGCGCCTCGGCCGGGGCTCTCTCGGGCTACATGACCGATTTCGGCATCAACGACGACATGATGCGGAGCATGGGCGAGGAGCTGGAACCGGGATCCTCCGCGCTCTTCGTGCTCGTCCGGAAGGCGACGCCCGACAAGGTCGTGCCCGAGCTGCGGGCGCTGGGCGGCGAACTGCTGCACTCCTCCCTGTCGCATGCCGACGAGGAGAAGCTCCGGGAGGCCCTGCGCGGCGAGGCGGAGCGTCGGATCGACGAAGGGCGCCCGCTCGTGGAGGCCGAGGTCGAGGAGAAGCCCGCCTGAAGTGTTTCGCACGCGAAACTACGGATTTGACTAAAACTTTCCACGACTGCGCCCCAGGCGGGGCGCAGTCGCCGGCCCCTCAGCCGAGCATGCGCTGGACCATCTCGCGGAGGTCCCGGCTCAGCCCGTCCCTCGCCGCGATCCGCTCGAGCTGCTCCCGGATCAGTCCCTGCCGATCCGCGTCGTAGCGGGCCCAGGTCTCGAAACCGGTGGAGAGGCGCGCGGCGGTCTGCGGATTGGCCCCGTCGATCTTCATCAGCCAGTCCGCGACGAAGGCATAGCCGCGCCCGTCGGCCCGGTGGAAGCCGGCCGGGTTCGCGAGGACGCCCCCCAGGACGGCCCGGAACCGGTTGGGATTGCCCGGGTCGAAGTCCGGCCGCCTCGTCAGGCGGTCCGCGATGTCCACCGCGTGCTCGGGTGAGGCGAAGATCACCTGCGCGGTGAACCACTTGTCCATCACGAGGCGGTCGTGCTTCCAGTCCTCCTCGAACAGCGCCGCCGCTTCCTCGTCGCCGGCCTCGAGGAGGCAGGTGAAGGCCGCGAAGCCCTCCGTCATGTTGTCGGCGGCGGCGTAGAGGGCCCGCGCCGCCTCGCCGTCATCCAGACGAGTGAGGAGCCGCAGCAGCGCGAGCGACAGCGCGCGGCGGCCCGCATCCCTGGCGCAGGGGTCGTAGGGGCCGGGCGTCGCGTTGGCCTCCCGCAGGGCGGGAATGTCGGGGGCGAGGTGACGGGCGAGCGCCGTCTCGGCGGCGCGGCGACCGGCGTGGATGGCCTCCGGGTCGGGCACGGTGCCGGCCTCGTGGAGGCTCTGGGCGAGATCGTCCTCCGAGGGAAGCGAGAGGCCGATGGCCCGGAAGGCCGGATCCGCCAGATCATCGCGGGCCAGCATCGCCATCGCGTCGAGCCAGCCCGCGTCGTACTCCGCGCCCTCGACGACATGGCGCAGGATCCGCCCCTTCGTCAGCGCCCGTCCCGCCTCCCAGCGGCTGAATGGATCGGTATCGTGGGCGAGAAGTGTCAGGCGCTGCCGGTCGGTCAGGTCGCCGTCCAGGATGACGGGTGCGGAGAAGCCGCGCAGGAGCGACGGCACCGGCGCATCGGTGCCGAGTTCCGGGATCGGCACCGAGATCTCGGCGTCCCGTCCGGTCATGGTGACGACGTTGTCCGGCACGATTTCGTGCCCGAGGTGATCGAGGATGCCGTACCGGATCGGGATCACCTGAGGCGCCTTGTCGGGCTGCCCCGGTGTGGGGCGCGTTTCCTGCGTCAATCGAATGACATAGCGGCCGTCCTTCACATCCGACGTGAAGGTCACGCGGGGAGTGCCGGCCTGCGAGTACCAGCGCGCGAACTGCGACAGGTCGCGCCCCGTCGCCTCTTCGAACACGTCGAGCCAATCCTCGATGGTGGCGGCGCGGCCGTCGTGCCGGTCGAAGTAGAGGGTGAGCGCCTTGTCGTAACCCTCTGGCCCGACGAGGATCCGGAGCATCCGGATCACCTCGGCGCCCTTCTCGTAGACGGTCGCCGTGTAGAAGTTGTTGATCTCGACGAAGCTCTCGGGCCTGACCGGATGGGCCAGCGGGCCCGCATCCTCGCGGAACTGCCGGGCCCGCAACGTGACCACGTCGCCGATCCGCTGGACGGCCTCGGAGCGCATGTCGGCCATGAACTGCTGATCGCGGAAGACCGTCAGCCCCTCCTTGAGGCAGAGCTGGAACCAGTCCCTGCACGTGACGCGGTTGCCCGTCCAGTTGTGGAAGTACTCGTGCGCGACGATCCGTTCGATGTTCGCGTAGTCGGCATCCGTCGCGGTGTCGGGCGAGGCCAGGACGTAGCGGGAGTTGAAGACGTTGAGGCCCTTGTTCTCCATCGCCCCCATGTTGAAGTCGTCTACCGCCACGACGTTGAACACGTCTAGGTCGTAGGCGCGCCCGTAGACCTTCTCGTCCCAGGCCATCGAGCGCTTGAGCGCGTCCATCGCGTAGCCCGTCCGGCCTTCGTCCCCCTGACGGACCCAGATGTTCAGCCCGACGTCGCGCCCCTCCATCGTCGTGAAGCGGTCGGAGGTGGCGTGCAGGTTCCCGGCGACGAGCGCGAAGAGGTAGGTCGGCTTCGGCCACGGGTCGTGCCATCGTCCGGGCGCCACCTCGTTGCCATTCGAGAGGCGCACCGGCAGGTCGGCCTCGATCTCCACCTCGTAGGTGGCCATCACGTCGGGGCGGTCGAGCATCCAGGTGATGCGCCGGAACCCCTCTGCCTCGCACTGGGTGCAGTAAATGCCGTTCGACATGTAGAGCCCTTCCAGCGCGGTGTTGCGCGCGGGCGCGATCTCGCACTCCGTCTCGAGCTCGAACCGGTCGGGCAGCGGGCCGTGGAGGCGGAGCTCCGTTCCGGTGAGGGTGTAGGCGTCGGCCCGGAGCGGCTCGCCGTCGAGGGCGAGCGAGACCATGCGGAGCTGCTCCCCGTCGAGCACGATCTCGCCCTCGCCCTGCCGCTCGCAGGAGAGGCGTGCCCGGACGCGTGTCGCCTGCGGGTCGAGGCGGAACTGGAGGGCGACGTGCCGGACCGTTACCGGGACGGGCCGGTAGTCCTTGAGGAACACGGGCTGGGGGGCGGCGGGGCTCTCTTCGCGCATGGGTCCTCCTCGCGGGCTCGTCGTGGTCTAGCCGCTCGGCTCCCATGCGCCAACGGGCGTTAAACCTCCGCGAGGGCCGCTTCCGTGATACCGTTTGCTCCGCGACGTGTTGCTCCCCGTCCGGGCCGCGCTTATCGCGCTCCGGGGCGGCGGGGGACGATGGCGCCCGCGTGGCCGACGACCCAGGCCGCCATGTCATGGCCCGCGCGCAGGGCGGCGGCCTGCGACGCGCCCTCCAGCCGTGCGGCGAGGTAGGCCCCGTTGAAGCTGTCCCCCGCGGCCGTGGTGTCGACGACGCGCTCCGCCGGCGGATACGCTCCCTCCGTCCCGTCGAGGCCCAGGGGGCCGGCCGCGCCGCGCTTGAGCGCCCCGTCCCCCACGCCCCAGGCGCGAAGCCGGTCGAGCGTGGCGGCCTCGTCGGCGTCGCCCCAGAGGGCGGCCTCGTCGTCGGCCGAGGGGAGGGCGATGTCGCAGGCGCGCCAGGCGGCCTCCATCGCCTCGCGCGCCGACCCCGCGTCGGGCCAGAGCCGGGGGCGGTAGTTGCTGTCGAAGGCGATCCGCGTGCCGCCGGCGCGGAGGTCAGGCAGCCACGAGAGGAGGCGGGCCCGGTCGTCCGGGGGCAGGATGGCGAGGGTGATCCCCGAGAGGTAGAGGAGCCGCGCGCGGATGTCCTCGTGCTCGAGATCCGTCATCACGTCCCGGGCCGCGGCCTCGCCTCGCCAGTAATGGAAGCTCCGCTCGCCGGCCGGGTCGGTGATGATGGCGTAGAGCCCGGGGAGCCGGTCCGGCGCGCGGGACACGAGGCCGGTGTCGAGGCCCTCGCGCAGCATCAGCCCCTCCATCGCGTCCGAGAACGGATCCTCGCCGAGCCTAGTGGCGTAGGCCACCCCGAGCACGGGCGCGGCGCGGCGGAGGTAGACCGCGACGTTGAGCGTGTCGCCGGCATAGCCGATCGCCGCGGACCCGGGCGCGCCCGGCTCGGTCCCGCCCGACCCCGCTCCGGCGGCGTCGTCCCGGAGCGAGAGTTCCACCATCGCCTCTCCGAGGCAGATCACGTCGCGCATCCAAGGCCCTCCCTGGCGACGAGGGGTGCCATGCCGGCGACGGCGCGACAACGGCATGGCGCAGCGCCGCGGGGGCCGCTAGGTGGGGGACCGGGAGGATGCGGCGATGGCCGGACGGCTGACGGGCAGGCGCGCGCTGGTGACGGCGGCGGGGCAGGGGATCGGGCGGGCGGTCGCGCTGCGGCTCGCCGACGAGGGAGCCGAGGTGCTGGCGACCGATCTCGACCCGGGCAAGCTCGAGGGCCTGTCCTGCGGGACGGCGGCGCTGGACGCGACCGATGCCGCGGCGGTGCGCGAGATCGTCGAGGAGGCGGCGCCGGACGTGCTCTTCAACGGGGCGGGGTTCGTCCATCACGGCACGGTGCTCGACGCGACGGAGGAGGAGTGGGCCTTCGCCTTCGACCTCAACGTCCGGTCGATGTTCCTCACGATCCGCGCGGCGCTTCCGGGGATGCTCGAGCGGGGCGGTGGCAGCATCGTGAACATGTCCTCGGCCGCTTCCAGCGTGATCGGGGCCCCGAACCGCTTCGTCTACGGCACCACGAAGGCGGCGGTGATCGGGCTGACGAAGTCGGTGGCGAAGGATTTCGTCGACCGGGGGGTCAGGTGCAACGCGATCTGCCCGGGCACGGTGCAGTCGCCTTCGCTCGACGAGCGGATCGCGGCGATGGGCGAGGGGCTCCCCGGAGGGGCGGAGGAGGCGCGCGCCGCCTTCGTCGCCCGCCAGCCGATGGGACGTATCGGCACGGCCGAGGAGGTCGCGTCGCTCGCGGCCTACCTGGCCAGCGACGAGAGCGCCTTCATGACGGGGCAGGCGATCGTGATCGACGGAGGATGGTCGGGATGAGCGACGGCAAACCGAACGGACGGCTCCGCTCGCGGGCGTGGTTCGACAACCCCGACAACCGGGAGATGACGGCGCTCTATCTCGAGCGGTACCTCAACTACGGGCTCACCCGCGAGGAGCTGCAGGGTGACCGCCCGATCATCGCCATCGCCCAGACGGGCAGCGACCTGAGCCCCTGCAACCGGCACCATCTCGAGCTGGAGCGGCGGGTCCGGGACGGGATCATCGCGGCGGGCGGCGTGCCGATGCAGGTGCCCGTGCATCCGATCCAGGAGACGGGGAAGCGGCCGACCGCCTCGCTCGACCGGAACCTCGCCTACCTGTCCCTGACCGAGACTCTCTACGGCTACCCGATCGACGGCGTGGTGCTGACGATCGGCTGCGACAAGACCACGCCCGCGCTGCTGATGGCGGCGGCGACGGTGAACGTGCCCGCGATCGCGCTGAGCGTCGGGCCGATGCTTAACGGATGGCTGAACGGCAAGCGGACGGGCTCCGGGACGATCATCTGGAAGGCGCGGGAGATGCACGCCGCGGGCGAGATCGACGACGCGGGGTTCATGGAGATGGTCGCGTCCTCCACGCCCTCGGTCGGCTACTGCAACACGATGGGCACCGCGACCACGATGAACAGTCTGGCGGAGGCGCTGGGGATGCAGCTTCCCGGCTCGGCCTCCATCCCGGCGCCCTACCGGCAGCGCGGGCACATGGCCTACGAGACTGGACAACGCATCGTCGGGATGGTTCGCGAGGACCTGCGGCCTTCCGCGATCATGACGCGGGAGGCCTTCGAGAACGCCGTCGTCGTCTGTTCCGCGATCGGAGGGAGCACGAACGCGCCGATCCACCTGAACGCCGTCGCGCGCCATCTGGGCGTGGCGCTCGACAACGACGACTGGCAGCGCCTCGGCCATCACGTGCCGCTACTGGTGAACCTCCAGCCGGCGGGCGAGTACCTCGGGGAGGACTACTACCATGCGGGCGGCGTGCCCGCGGTGGTCGGGGAGTTGATGGAGGCGGGCATGCTGCCGCATCCGGGCGCGCTCACGGCAAACGGACGCACGATGGGGGAGAATTGCGGCGAGCGCCGATCTGGGCTCGAGGAGGTGATCCGGCCGGTCGGGCAGCCGATGCTCGCCGATGCCGGCTTCATCAACCTGAAGGGCAACCTGTTCGACTCGGCGATCATGAAGACTTCCGTGATCTCGAACGAGTTCCGCCTGCGCTACCTGTCGAACGAGGACGACCCGGAGGCGTTCGAGGGGCGCGCAGTCGTCTTCGACGGGCCGGAGGACTTCCACCGTCGCATCGACGACCCGTCCCTGGGCATCGACGCGGATTGCATCCTCGTGATGCGCGGGGCCGGCCCGATCGGGTATCCCGGGGCGGCGGAGGTGGTGAACATGCGGCCGCCCGCCTACCTCCTGAAGCAGGGCGTCCACAGCCTCCCGTGCATCGGCGACGGCCGGCAGTCGGGGACGTCCGGATCGCCGTCGATCCTCAACGCCTCCCCGGAGGCGGCGGCGGGCGGCGGACTCGCGCTCCTCCGCACGGGAGACCGGATCCGGATCGACCTCCGTCGCGGCACCGCGGACATGCTCCTGGACGACGCCGAACTCGATGCGCGCCGGGAGGCCGCGGGGCGGGCCGACTACGTTCCGGAGAGCCAGACGCCGTGGCAGGAGATCTACCGCGAGCGCGTCGAGCCGCTCTCGGCCGGGATGACGCTCCGCGGTGCGGAGGCCTTCAAGGACGTGGCGGCCAAGGGGCTTCCGCGGGACAACCACTAGCGCCAAGGGCCAGGGCCACGGCACGGGGCCGGGGCGGTTAAGGAGGGACGGGATGAAGCTTTGCCGCTTCGGGCCGCCGGGCGGGGAGCGCCCCGGCATGATCGACGAGGACGGGGTCCTTCGGGACTTGACGGGGATCGTCGAGGACATCGAAGGCATCGCGCTGAGCGACACGACGCTCGACGTGCTGCGCCGGATGGACGCGACGCAGCTTCCGCAGGTTACGACGCAGGTGCGCTACGGGCCCTGCGTGGCGGGCGTCGGCAAATTCATGTGCATCGGCCTCAACTATTCAGACCACGCCGCGGAGACGGGCGCCGACATCCCCGAGCACCCGATCCTGTTCATGAAGGCGACCTCCGCCATCTCGGGACCCGAGGACGACGTGGTCATGCCGCGCGGCTCAGAGCATACCGATTGGGAGGTGGAGCTGGGCGTGGTGATCGGGCGGCGGGCCAAGTACGTCGAGGAAGCCGACGCGCTCGACCACGTGGCAGGCTACTGCGTCGTCAACGACGTGAGCGAGCGGCGTTTCCAGAACCACCTCACGGGGCAGTGGACCAAGGGCAAGAGCTGCGACACGTTCGGTCCGATCGGCCCGTGGCTCGTGACCCGGGACGACGTGCCCGACCCGCAGGCGCTCTCGCTCTCGCTCGATGTGAACGGCGAGCGGCGCCAGACGGGGAGCACCGGGACGATGATTTTTCCCGTCGCGCGGATCATCTCGCACCTCAGTCAGCTCTTCACCCTGCATCCGGGCGACGTGATCGCCACCGGAACGCCGCCGGGCGTCGGCATGGGCGTGAAACCGGAGCCGGTCTACCTCCGCGACGGGGATGTCATGGAACTCGAGATCGAAGGACTCGGACGGCAGCGTCAGGTGGTGCGGGCCGAGGCCTGAGGCACGGGGAGGCGGATCGGTGCCCACCGCCCCGATCCCCTCCGCCGCTGCGGGGGTTATCGGCAAAGGCTAGAGCGGGAACTCCAACTCGACCCGGACACCGTCGTGAAGGCGCTCGCGGTGGAGGGCGCCCTGCAGCGTGGAGGCGCATTGCTCGAGGAGGAGGGTGCCGAAGCCCGCCGGCCCCTCGCGCGTCGGAGACCCCTCGAGTCGCTCCGTCCAGACGATCCGTGCCGTATCCCCTCCGCGCGTAAGATCGACGGCGACCTCGGGAGGTGCCGTTCGGCCCTGTCGGGCGGTTGCGGCGAGCTGGTACAGGATCATCGCCATGGCCGACGCTCGCCGGCCGTCGAGCATGATCCCCGCCGCGTTTGGAGGCATGTCCGCCGGCCCGAGCGCGTTCGCCTCCAATGCCCCCCTGAGTATCACGTCCAGCCTCACTCCCGCCTCGCCCCGCTCGGCCGCCCGGGCCGTCAGGTCGTGCATGTCGGCCAGGGCCTGCACCTCCGCGCGCATGGTGTCCGCGAAGCCGGCCATGTCCGTCTCGGCCCGCGTCCCGAGGTTCACGAGGGCACGGATCGTCGCGAAGGCGTTCTTCACGTGGTGATCCATCTCCTCGCTGAGGCGTCGCAGTTCGGCTTCCCGGCGGACGGACTCGGTCTCGTCCCATATGATGCCCGTGATCGTCCTCGGCCGCCCGTCGGGGTCGGTCTCCGTCACGCGGGCCGATACGCCGACCCACCGTTCGGGCCGTCCGGGCATCACGACGCGGTACCGGACGTGGAAGGCGACGCCATCGTTCGAGGTCGCCTCCAGCGCCGTCCGAACCGTCGCCACGTCATCGGGGTGCAGGGCGTCGAAGAATGCCTGCACGGGATGGTCTTCCCGATCCTCGGGCAGGTCGAAGAACTCCGCGACCTCGCCCGTGCCGCGCACCGTCTGCCGGTCGACGTCGAGCGCCCACGCACCCATGCCGCCCACCTCGAGAGCGAGATGCGCGATCTGGGCGGGGGTGGACGTTCCGCCCTCCCACAGCCAGGAAAGAAAGCCTTGGCGCATCGCGACTATTTGGCGACGGCGGCGACCGTCCGGAGAAAGGCAGCCTCGGGCGCGGGCTTCTGAAGGGCCGCCGCGTCGGGATAGCTCCCCTGCACCTCGTCGATCCGGGCATGGCCGGAGTGGAACACGATGGGCACCCCGCGATCGCGCAGCGCGTCGGCGACGGGAAACACCTCGCCGTCGGGGAGGCGGACGTCGAGGACGGCGGCGGACAGGATGTGGCCGTTGGTCGCCTCGTGCATGGCCGACTCGACAGTGTCGGCCGTGACGACGCGGGCGCCGGCATCCTCGAGCATCATCTGCAGGTCCATCAGGACGAGAAATTCGTCCTCCACGAGAAGGACGCAACGCCCCTTCAACTCATGTGTCATCAGACACCCTATCGGCTCGGAACCTCTGCGTAATGAACGTAACGGGTTACCGATCGGTTCACCCTCACAGCAAGATTCCGTCGGAGGGCCGTGCCGCAGGGGAGGGATTGGCAGGGGTTTGGCCTCAGGACCAAGGAGTAGGCTGATATGACAAGCATTCACATCATTCGCAATCCGCACCGATTTCCGACCGACCGAGCTTCTCTCCCGTACGCGCCACTTATACCGCATGTCATGGGCGGCCGGCAGACGAGGTATGCCCAGTCCCCTCCCCGCTGACCGCCTTCCCCGCTCCCAGGGATGCGCGGCTTGCGTTCCACCCGCCCCATCTGTAACGGGGCGCCACTTCACAGGCGGGGGCGGGCCTCCGGGGGAGACATCCCCGGTCGGTCCACCGGTTGGGCGCACGCCCTGATCCCCCGTCCCAGGAACCAAACCGGGAAGGATCATCGGCATGGCATTGCCCGAGTTCTCTCTGCGCCAGCTCCTCGAGGCCGGCGTCCACTTCGGCCACCAGACGCAGCGCTGGAACCCCCGCATGGGGCCGTACATCTACGGCGCGCGCAACGGCATCCACATCGTCGACCTGACGCAGACCGTGCCGATGCTGGACCAGGCGCTCCAGGCTGTGCGGGACACCGTGGCCAAGGGCGGCCGGGTGCTCTTCGTGGGCACCAAGCGGCAGGCGCAGCGGCCCGTCGCGGAGGCGGCCGAGCGTTGCGCGCAGTACTACATGAACCACCGCTGGCTCGGGGGCACCCTGACCAACTGGAAGACGGTGTCGAACTCGATCAACCGCCTGAAGGCGATCGACGAGGCGCTGGCGGAAGGCGCCGAGGGCCTCACCAAGAAGGAGCGCCTCGGGATGGAGCGCGAGCAGCAGAAGCTGACCGCGTCCCTGGGCGGCATCCGCGAGATGGGCGGCGTGCCCGACCTCCTCTTCGTCATCGACGTGAACAAGGAGGATCTCGCGATCGCCGAGGCCAAGAAGCTCGGCATCCCGGTCGTCGCGGTGGTCGACACGAACTGCTCGCCCGAGGGCGTAGAGTACGTGATCCCCGGGAACGATGACGCGGCGAGGGCCATCGGCCTCTACTGCGATCTCGTCGCCCGCGCGGCGCTAGACGGCATGACCGCGCAGCTCGGCGCGGCCGGCGTGGATATCGGTGCGCTCGAAGACGGCGCCGAGGAGGATCTCGATGGAGGCGAGGCCGTCGATCCCGGCGCGTCCGAGACCCCCGAGGCCGAGCCGGCGCTGGCCGCCGAGGCGCCGGCCGAGCCTGCCTCGGAGGAGAAGCCTGCCGAGGCCCCCGCCGAACAGGCCTGACCGCCCGCGGGCGACGCCCGCAACGACACTGGCACGGGGCGTGGGGCATCGGCCCCGCGCCCCCGAACTGCATCGAACACAAGGAGCGAAGCCATGGCGATCACCGCGCAACAGGTGAAGCAACTGCGCGAGGCCACTGGCGCCGGAATGATGGACGCGAAGAAGGCGCTGACCGAGACGGACGGCGATTTCAACGCGGCCGTCGACTGGCTGCGCACGAAGGGTCTCGCGAAGGCCGCCAAGAAGTCGGGCCGCACTGCCGCCGAAGGGCTCGTCGCCGTCGCGGTGGACGGCTCGCGCGGCGTGGCGGTCGAGGTCAATTCCGAGACGGACTTCGTCGCGCGGAACGCGGAGTTCCAAGGACTGGTTCGGGGTATCGCGGAGGTGGCTCTGTCCTCCGGATCGACCGAGGACCTCCTGGCGGCCGACATGGGCGGCAAGTCGGTGCAGGACACCCTGACCGACAAGATCGCGACGATCGGCGAGAACATGTCAGTGCGGCGGATGGAGAGGCTTGAGGGCGGCGCGCTCACGACCTACGTCCACAACGCGGCGGCCGACGGGATGGGCAAGATCGGCGTGCTGGTGGCCCTGTCGGGGGATGCCGGTGACCTCGGGCGTCAGGTGGCGATGCACATCGCGGCGACGAACCCGGCGGCGCTCGACGAGGCCAGCCTCGATCCGTCCATCGTCGAGAAGGAACGGCAGGTCCAGATCGACATCGCGCGCGAGAGCGGCAAGCCCGAGCAGGTCATCGAGAAGATGATCGAAGGCCGGATGAAAAAGTACATGGCCGAGGTCACGCTCGTGAACCAGCAGTTCGTCGTCAATCCGGACGTGACCGTCGGCCAGGCGGCAAAGGATGCCGGAGTCGAGATCACGGGTTACGTCCGGCTCGAGGTCGGCGAAGGGATCGACAAGCCAACCGAGGACTTCGCGGCCGAAGTGGCCAAGGCAGGCGGCGCCTGAAAGAAGAAGCGGCCGCCCCGTGCGGTGGCGGCCGCTTCTGATCAATTCAGCGGTGGCCGACAAATACCGGCTCCCACCTCGATGTCGGACCCGGGCCCTGGGGCATCGGGGATGGTCCGCCCCCTCCCGTATCCGTGCGCCCTGTCGCGGTCGTAATTCCCTCGACAGGGCGCATGCCGACCTCACGGCCCGACGACGTCGCGATCAAAATACTCGACCGTCACCGCCGCCGATTAGTCCTCGGTGCTCAAGCACCGACACTCACCGGACAGGGGGGAACATCGTACGGATCGCGTCACAGCGTAAGTATGGGAAACCTTACCCAAAGGTTAACGAATTTACAGCTTTGTTAACAAACGCGGAATCAAGGGTTTGCGGCCCCTAGTTTCCTGGGATTCCGTGAACGCGATCGCCGGCGCCTGGAAAGGCGGCATGGGGATGACCCGACGTCACAAGTTTCCATAGCGCAAGAGGCGGCGGCACACGTGTCAGCGCGCGGCCATTTCGCCATAGAGATAAAGCTGATTCTGCATGGATGCCTTGAGAACGGCCTGAGCCGTGGTCTCCGCATCCATCACATCGCGTACGTTCCTGAGATGCTTCTCGATGGTCGCGACGTTCCGTCCGAGCACGAGTGCCACGTCCTGGACCGTCTTCCCGTCCGCGACGAGTTCCAGCACCTCCCGCTGCCTGTCCGAGAGCCGCCGGCGGCTCACCCAGGGCAGGGTGCAGAGCTTGAGGTGCATCACCATGTTCTCGGCCTCGATCGTCGGGCCGCGGGCCTCCCATAGCGCGTCGATCTCCGACTGCGAGAGAATCGAGGAGCAGAGCCCGATCCCATGCCCCGCCCGGGCGTTTGGCTTGGGGAAGGAGATCGCGTAGCCTGCCGTGATCCCATGGAGCTGATTGAACGCGACGACCCGGATCTCCTCCGCCGTCAGGCGGCCTTCGGCCGCGTCCGCCGCGAAGGCGGACCACGACCGGCTCCCCGTCTCCCGCATCGCCCAATGCACGGTCGGCGAATTCCGGAACAGCTCCTGCTCGATGTAGACGTCCGTGTAGGCCCGCGGATAGTTCGTCAGGATCAGGGCGTCGCGGAAGTCGCCGACGCCATCGTTGATCCGGAACGTCGTCGAGCCGTAGAGGAGGCGGTCGAACCCCCAGTCGGCCATCCGGGCGACGTGTTTCGCCCACACTTCTTCGACGCTCCCTAGCCGGGTGATCTCGTTGACGAAGTCAATGGTAGCGTGCATCGCAGGACCGTCCTCAAATCCAGCGCCTCAGGCTATGGCTGATTTTCGGGAACCGCGCGATACATTTCCCCCCTACGCTCACGCTTCCGTGATGTCTGTTGTTCGGCTGCCTCTCTCGGAGACATGTTTTTCGATAGGACGTCCCGCCAGACAGGTGGCATCCTCCGCGCCGTTTAGAGACCGACCGGAGGCGGGGTCCGCTGCGCCCGTTTCCACCGCTAGCGATCGACGACGCCAAGCGCATCCACCATCGTCTCGAACCTTGTCCGATGGGGATCGTGCGCCTGCGCCTTGACCCTGTCGAAGCGCACCCGCAAGGCACGCTTTTCCTCGCCCCGGCAGTCGTTCCAAGGACGGCCCTGGAGGGCCATCTCGATGCAGTAGAAAGCGATGAAGTGCGGGGTCGAGCCCGCCCGAAGCATGCGGGCGTAGCTTTCGTCCGGCCCGAGTGCCCTGAGGGTCCCCACGTCGCAGATACCCGCACGCGCCATCGCCTCCGCCATCGCGGGCCCGAGGCCCCGCAGCTCGGTGATCGGGGCCTCATCGCCGGGCGGGACGTGTGACACCGGTATCGCCATGGAGGGAGCATGCCCGGGCGAGGGCGATTCGAGAACATGCCGCCCGGTAGCAGGTGCGCGTTTCGGCGACGCGCGCTAGGGGGCGTCCCGGCATCCCCACCGCGGGGATCCGACGACCTGACGTGCCGCCGACCTCCGGAGCTTTGCCGATGACCCCCGGTGTTCCCCTCACCCGCGATCTGGTGCTCGTCGGAGGCGGCCATTCCCACGCGCTGGTCCTGCGGCGGTGGGGCATGGCCCCTCTTGCCGGCGCCCGGCTCACGCTGATCGATCCCGGCCCGACGGCGCCCTACTCCGGGATGCTTCCCGGGCATGTCGCAGGGCACTACGACCGCTCCGAGCTCGATATCGACCTCGTCCGCCTCGCCCGCTTCGCCGGCGCGCGCCTCCTCACGGGGCGGGTCACGGAGATCGATCCCGATGCCGGGATCCTGCACGTGGGTGCGCGGCGGGTAGCCTACGACGTGGCCTCGATCGACATCGGCATCACCTCCGCCATGCCGCAAGTGCCCGGCTTCGCCGAGACTGCCGTCCCCGCCAAACCCCTCGGTCCATTCGCCGCGAGGTGGCGCCAGCATCTCGACCTCGTCCGGGCTGGCGAGGCGGATGGCCGTGCGGCTGTGATCGGTGGCGGCGTGGCGGGCGTGGAACTGGCGCTGGCGATGGCTCACGCGCTGCGGCACGCCGAAGCGGCGCCCGATGTCGCCGTCGTCGACCGGGCCGATGCTCCGACCGGTGTCTCCCCCGGTGCTCGCCGCGCGCTGCAGGACGCGATGGCCCGGGGCGGGGTCCGCTTCGTGGGGGGGGCCGTTGTCGAGGCGGTGGAGACTTCCGGGATACGCTTGGCGGATGGGCTCCTCCCGGCAACCTTCGTCGCGGGGGCGGCGGGCGCGCGGGCGCAGGACTGGCCCTCGGCGGGCGGACTTCCCTCAGAGGAAGGGTTCATCCGGGTCGGGCCCACCCTACAGGTCGAGGGGCGGCCCGACCTGTTCGCCGTCGGCGATTGCGCGCATCTTGCCCACGCGCCGAGGCCGAAGGCTGGGGTGTATGCCGTGCGCGCCGCGCCGGTGCTCGACCACAATCTCCGCGCTACGCTCGCCGGGGGAGCCATGCGACGCTTCCGCCCCCAACGGCGCTACCTCAAGCTGATTTCGCTGGGACGGCGCGCGGCCCTGGCCGAACGGGGCGGTCTGGTCCTCGGTGGGCGATCTGCCCCCCTGATCTGGAAATGGAAAGATCGCATCGACCGCCGGTTCATGCAGCAGTTCCGTGACCTTCCCGCCATGCCCGTCCCGCGCCCTCCGGCGCGCGTGGCCGCAGGCGCGGAGGAGATGGCCAAGCCGCTCTGCGGCGGATGCGGCGCCAAGGTCGCGGCCGGTGCCCTTGCCGGCGGGCTGGCCCATCTTCCCGCCCCGGGGCCGCCGGTCCTCTCGGGGCCGGGGGACGACGCCGCGGTGCTCGACCTCGGCGACGGCCGCCGACAGGTCCTGACGACGGACCACCTCCGGGCGATCACGGAGGATCCGGCTCGGATGGCGCGGATCGCCGCGGTTCACGCTCTCGGGGACGTCTGGGCGATGGGCGCGCGACCGGAGGCGGCCCTGGCGACGGTCATCGTTCCGCGGATGTCGGAGGTCCTCCAGCGTCGGACTCTCGGCGAGATCCTGGGTGCCGCCTCTGAGGTGATCCGCTCGGCTGGAGGCGACATCGTCGGCGGGCACACCACGATGGGTGCGGAGACGGTTCTGGGCTTCACGATCACCGGGTCCCACGATGGCGCGCCCATCGGGCTCGGCGGGGCGCGGCCGGGCGATGCGATCCTGCTCACGCGCCCCATCGGCACGGGCGTCATCCTCGCGGCGGAGATGGCCGGAGCGGCGGACGGTGCGGACGTTCTCGCATTACTGGACGCGATGGAGCAGCCGCAGGGCGACGCGGCCGAACTGCTCGCGCTCCACGCGCATGCCATGACGGATGTCACCGGCTTCGGCCTGGCCGGTCATCTCATGGCAGTCGCGCGGGCGAGCGGCGTGGGTGTCCGGATCGCGCTCGACGACGTCCCCGTCCACAGGGGCGTGCTCGAACTCGCAGGTAAGGGGCATGCCTCCTCGCTCCGGGAGGCGAACGCGAGGTCGGCCCCGGTCGAGGGCGCGACGGGCGCCCGCGGCGCGCTCCTGCACGATCCCCAGACCGCCGGTGGGCTGCTGGCGTTCGTCCCGGAGGCCCGCGCGGGGGAACTCCTCGCGTCCCTCCGCGACATGGGGCACAACGCGGCCCTGATCGGAACCACGGACAGCAAAGCGGGGCGCCTTACGGTCTTCTGAGAGCCGCCAAGAGTACCCGTCTCGGAGCGTCCGATCGAGTACGGCATGCGAAGATCTTTGCAGACCGCGACGGTGGCGCAGAGCAATCGTGCACCCGCGTCACGGTCACGACATCGACACCCCGGGGCGCTTCGGGACACCCGCATCTGCAGACGCTGACGGCTGTAGGGCGTTCTCTCGACTGCCCAGTCGAAAACCGTTCCGAGAACCAGGCCCCGCCGTGACGCTTCGGCACTGCGCGCAGCATTGAAAGGGCGCCTTCTTGCGACCTTGATGCTTCCGGAACACCTGCAAGAATCTCACTGAAACTCTAAGGCGGTCCGCGACCCCGGTAACGCCCGTCCTCGACAGACATCACCCTGAACCAGCGCCCGTCCCGGCGATCCGGTAGGCGAGGGCCGCAAGGTCCCGGTCTCCGAGACCCTGGACGCGCTCGATCCGGGCATCTCCCCTCGAGGCGGCGCGGCGATAGCGGGGATCGTAGTGTTCGGCGATCAGCGCTTCCGCGAGCCCGAGGGCCTCGCCCGCGCGCGCCATCGCGTGCCACGCCGCGATCCGGTCCTTCGCGTGATAGGGCCTGAGCGTGTCGATGCGGCGGTGGAGGAGCGACCGATCCTCGCCGAGGTCAGGATAGGCCTCGACGAGATGCGCTGCGCGCGCGCGCAGGGGCGCCTCGATACGGATCACCTCCGCGTCGCGCATCGCCGACCAGAGCGAGGGCGGGAGCTTGATGCGCCCGATCGAGTTGCTCTCGGCCTCGAGGAACAGCGGCTTGGCCGGATCGAGCGCTGCGACGGCTCGGGCCAGATGAGATTCAAACATCTTCTGGCTCGGCTGAGGGCGGCTCAGCGCGCCGAAGTTGCTTCCCCGATGCGCCGCCAGTCCCTCCAGGTCCACCGTCTGCGTGCCGATCTCACGGAGATGATGCAGGAGGCGGGTCTTGGCCGTCCCCGTGCCCCCGTCGATCAGCACCACGCGGGCCGGCAAGGGGTCATCGTAGAGCATCCGCTTCACGAGCGCTCGGTAGCTCTTGTATCCGCCGGCGACGGTATCGACCCGCCAGCCGATCTGTCCGAGGATCGCGGCGAAGCTTCCAGAGCGCTGGCCGCCGCGCCAGCAGTAGATCAGCGGCCGCCACCCCCCGGGCCGTTCGGCCAGCGGCCCCTCGAGATGGGCGGCGGCGTTCCGCGCCACCATCGCGGCCCCGATCTTCCGGGCGAGGAAGCGGTCCTGGCGCACGTAGACCGTCCCGACCCGGGCCCGCTCGACATCCGAGAGGACGGGGAGGTTGATCGCGCCCGGCACGTGATCCTCGGCGAACTCCGCCGGCGAGCGCACGTCGATCACCTCGTCGAAGGGGAGCGCGCCGGGCGAGGGCAGGACGTCGAGTGCAAAGGCCATGAAGCCGGCGATGGCCCGGGCGGTTTGCGCCGTCAAGGCGGCCATGGAACGGCAGTCCTGCACACGGAGTGACCTGTCGGAGTCCCGCCGACGGGGCTCGACGAGAGGGCCGCTTGCTCGATCGCACTTCTGCCGTATGAGGTTCGAGGCTCGACTGATTCTCTATATTATGGGCAGGAGGCTCCCACTCCAATCCCGACACCCCTGACCGGGGCGCTGGACGGACGCGGGCGCCGTTGGTACTCCGCCCCCGGGTCCCCGAGGCCCGCAGAACGGAGCCGCGCCCATGCCCGAAGGCGATCAGACGGACGCCCCCCTCGAGGCCGACATCGACCTGATCCAGCGGCTCATCCCGCACCGCTACCCCTTCCTCCTGATTGACCGGGTCCGGGACATCGTCCCCAACAGCAGTGCGGTCGGCGTCAAGAACGTCACGGTGAACGAACCCCACTTCCAGGGCCATTTCCCCGGCGTGCCGATCATGCCGGGCGTGCTGATCATCGAGGCGATGGCGCAGACATCGGCTGTGATGGTCTCGCTGAGCAACGATCTCGCCGACACCGGCGCGCTGGTCTACTTCATGGGGATCGAGAAGGCGAAGTTCCGCGACAAGGTCACGCCGGGCGACGTTCTCGAGCTGCGGATCACCGTGACCCGGGGCCGGGCGGGCGCCCGTGTCTGGAGGTTGAACGGTGAGGCGGTCGTGGATGGAAAGGTCTGCGCCGAGGCCGACTTCTCCGCCATGATCGACATGAACCGGGGCGGCGGGTGAAGCTCGACGGGCCGCCCGACATCCACCATGCGGCCGTGGTGGAGGAGGGCGCGGAGATCGGCGCGGGCGTCCGCATAGGGCCGTTCTGCCATGTCGGGTCGCAGGTCGTGCTCGGCCCCGGCGTCTGTCTCCACTCCCATGTCGTTGTGACCGGAGCGACCGAGATCGGCGAGGGCAGCGAGGTGTTCCCCTTCGCCGTGCTCGGCGCCGTGCCCCAGGACCTCAAGTTCGCGGGTGAACGGACGCGACTGCGCATCGGACCCCGGAACCGCATCCGCGAGCACGTGACCATGAACGTCGGCACGGCCGGCGGGGGCGGTGAGACGTTGGTCGGCGCGGACGGGCTCTTCATGGCGGGGTGCCACGTGGCGCACGACTGCCGGGTGGGGGACAGGGTGATCGTGGTGAACGGCTCGGCGCTCGCCGGGCATGTCGAGCTCGGCGACGACGTCATCGTGGGCGGACTGTCCGGCATCCATCAGTGGGTGCGCATCGGCGAGGGGGCGATCATCGGTGCGCTCTCGATGGTGACGAAGGACGTGCTGCCCTTCGGCCTCGTGCAGGGGCCGCGCGCCGAGCTGGACGGACTGAACCTCGTGGGCCTCAAGCGCCGGGGCGTGCCCCGCGCCGACATTCAGGAGCTGCGCCTCGCGCTCCAGGTGCTCCGCCAGGGCGAGGGGACGTTCCACGAACGGGCCCGTCGGGTGGGCGCGGAAATGCAGTCGGACTACGTTCGCCGGATGATCGACTTCGTCTGCGCCGACAGCGACCGTTCCTTCCTGGTGCCGCGGTGAGCGACGCACCCCGGATCGCGCTTATCGCCGGCCAGGGTGCGATGCCCGGGATCGTCGCCTCGCGGCTCGGGCGCGAGGGTCGAAGCTGGTTCGCCTGTCATCTCGAAGGGTTCGAGCCCCGGGGGGTGGGGCAATCGCGGGCGTTCCGCCTGGAGGAGCTGGGAAGCTTCCTGGCCGCGCTGTGCGAGGAACGGGTCGGCGAGGTCGTCTTCGCCGGTGCCATCAGGCGGCCACGCCTCGACCCCGAGGCCCTGGACGAGAAGACTGCGCCGCTCGCGCCGAGGATCGCCGAGGCGCTGCGCGCAGGCGACGATGCGGCGCTGCGCACCGTGCTCGCGCTGTTCGAGGAGGCGGGCTTGCGCGTCACCGCGCCCCAGGAGGTGGTCCCGGAGCTGGGCGAGCTTCCCGTGTCGGGCACGCCCGGGGAGCGGGACCGGGCGGATATCGCCCGCGCCGCGGAGGTCCATGCCGCGCTCGCGCAGGTGGATGTCGGGCAGGGTTGCGTCGTGGCGTCCGGCCAGGTGCTGGCGGTGGAGGCTCTGCCCGGGACGGACTGGATGCTCGCGAGCCTCGCCAGACGGCCCCGCGCCCCGCAGCCCCGCGGCGGAGGCGGCGACATGCTCGGCGGGATGGCGGACTGGCTGTCGGGAGGCGCTCCGCGCGAGCCCACGCTTCCGGAGTTCCCGCGCCCCGATGGCGGCGTCTTCTTCAAGGCGGCGAAGGCGGGGCAGGACCGGCGGATCGACCTCCCGACGATCGGCCCGGAGACCGTCGCCCGCTGTGCCGCGGCCGGGCTCGCCGGTCTGATCCTCGAACGGGGCGGGGTCCTCGTCATCGACCGGGAGCAGTGCCTCGCCCGTGCCCGCTCGGCCGGCCTCTTCGTCGCCGCTTGGGAGCCACCGGACGCACCGGGCGACGCGTGAGAGTGTTCCTGATCGCCGGGGAACCGTCGGGCGACCGCCTCGGGGCGGCGCTCATGACGGGTCTCCAAACGCTGCGGCCGGACGTGGCGATGCGCGGCATCGGCGGGCCCGAGATGGAAGCATGCGGCCTCTCCTCGCTCTTCCCGATGTCCGACCTGTCGGTCATGGGTCTGGCGGAGGTGCTGCCGCGCCTACCCGCGCTGCTCAGACGGCGGGACGAGGCGGCCCGCGCGGTCGTCTCGATGGCCCCCGACGCGCTCGTGACGATCGACAGTCCCGACTTCTGCCTCCGCGTCGCCGCGCGCGCCCGGGCGGCCTCGCCCCGCCTGAAGGTCGTCCACTACGTCGCGCCGTCCGTCTGGGCCTGGCGGCCGGGGCGCGCCGCGCGGATGGCGCGAAGCGTCGATCACGTGCTGGCGCTCCTGCCGTTCGAGCCCCCCTACATGGAAGCGGCCGGCATGGGCTGCGACTTCGTCGGGCACCCCGTGGCGGAGGAGCCGCTCGCCTCGCCCGAGGACTCGGCCCGTTTCCGTGCGGCCCTTCCGGGCCCCGACGCGGCGCCGGTGGTCCTGGTCCTGCCCGGCTCGCGGTCCGGCGAGGTCGCACGTCTGGGACGTACGTTCGGGGAGGCGCTGAACGCCCTGCCGTCCGACGCCCGCGCCGTGGTGCCCACCGTGCCGCACGTCTCGCGCCAGGTGCGTGATGCCGTCGCCCGCTGGCCTCGATCGGCAACCGTCGTGGAGGGGTCGGAGAAGCAGGCCGCCTTCGCCGCGGCGGACGTCGCCCTCGCCGCCTCCGGGACGGTGAGCCTCGAACTCGCGGCGAACGCCGTTCCGATGGTGATCGCCTACGACATGAACTGGCTCAGCCGGAAGCTGCTCGCCCGGATGCTCCGGGTCGACACGGTCACCCTGGTGAACCTCGTCAGCGAGACGCGGGCCGTCCCGGAGTTCCTCGGGGACCAGTGCCGCCCCGGTCCGATCGGGGCCGCACTCGCCCGCCTCCTCGCCGACGCCACGCAACGAACGAGACAACGGGACGCCATGGTCTCGACGATGAATCGGCTCGGACGGGGAGGGGAAGCGCCCGGCCTCCGGGCGGCCCGCGTCGTCTTGCGCGTCGCCGGCGGAGGAACGGAACCGCCCTCGCCCCCGGAGGTTGAGCGGATATGAGCGCACTCGCCCTCCATCCGTTGGCCCTCGTCGGCGCGATCCTCGTACTCCTCTCCGTCCCGGCCGATGTCGTCTCCTGGTTCCTCGCGCCGGACTACGATCCCCTCCGCAACACGATCAGCGACCTCGCCGTGGGGCCTTCGAGCTGGCTCAGCGACCTCGGGCTCTGGTCCTTCGGCCTCGGCTGCATGACCGTCGCGGTCGCCGTCGGCTGTATGACCGAACGGGAGACGGCACGCGACCTCGCGGCGCTCGGGCTGTTCGGCACGGGCTATGCTTCGGCGCTGATCGCGCCGCTGCGCGAGTATGCGGGCGAGACGAACCCGGGCGCGGACATCCACGAGTGGTGCGTCTACGCCATCGGCGTCCTGCTGCCCTTCTCCACCTTCGCGGGCGCCGCGCTCGGCGCGTTCGCAGGGCCCTGGCTAAGGCGCGCGGGGGCCTCGATCGGTGCCGCGTGGCTCGTCGCGGCGCCCGTCTTCCTTCTCGGCGCCTTCGGCTACGACGGGGCCGTGGAACGGTTCATGGCGCTGCTGATGATCGGCTGGGCCCTTGCCCTCGTCTCCCTCGTCCGCGAAGCGCCGGCGCACCGCTACGGGCCCGCCCGAGGGCCGGTCGGAGGGCGTTTGATGCGCATTTGAGCCGGGGCTTCGACATTAATCAATCGGACGCATGTAGCAAAAGAGCTACCGCTAGACCCGTCTCGATCGCTCTCGTGATACCGCTTCCTAGGTCGCCATGGGCCATCGTGATCAACCCCGAGGATGTGACGTCTACCTGCGCCCTCGCTGACCCTGCTTATCGGAGCTACGCATCAGAGCGATAGGCACATGGCCCCTTCCGGCGAGGACGCACGGAGGGGAGCCTCACGCTATGAGCCGGTCCTTCCTCCATCGAACATGGGACAGGCCCCACGCATCACCGAGTTGAACCTAGGCACCAAACAAGCACTGCCCCGACCAACTTGCAGTGGCATCAGCCGCCGTGTAAGCGATCTGCGAGCACCCATAGCTCAGCTGGATAGAGCGCTGCCCTCCGAAGGCAGAGGTCTGAGGTTCGAATCCTCATGGGTGCGCCAATCTCTTCACTCTGATGAGACTGACCGCGCCACGGGCGGCGATATCGTCCCCAGAGGCCTGGTCCCGGGTCAATGGTCAGCTGGTCAGATCGAAGCTCTCACCCGTCTACGCCTCCGTCCGGCGAGAGGCAGGCGTTAGGGGAGCCGATCCGGCAACTCCCGCGTTGCGGGGTGCTACTGGCTGTCCTCGGGAACGGAGTGGATCGCGAACTGGTCCAGGCCGGCCGCGTCCGGCTCGATCCAGCGGAACCGTTCGCGAACCCCGGCCTCGGTCAGTTCGCGCGCCACGGTGAGGACGGTGTTGGCCTCATGCTCGGCACACAGGTCGGCCATCTGCCGGATCTCCTCCGCGGCCACGGGACGGGCCGCCTCGATGGACGGCGCGCCGTAGAGGCCGACGAAATGCTCGGCCAGCCGCGTGACGAGCGCCTCCTGCTCCGCGGCCTCGATCCTCGTGACGGCGACGAAGGTGACCCTGCCGAACGTCTCGAGGCCCAGCCAGCCATTCGCGAACGCCTGCCTAGCCTTCCCGACGAGGTCCCCCTCGCCCCAGTCGGAGAACTCGAACCCGCCGGAGATGCACCACTCGCCCGTCCGGCCGGGGGAATGGAACACCCTCGTGTCGCTCTCGTCGAAATGGATCGCGCGGGCGAGCAGGGCCGGGGCGCTCATGCCGCCTCGACCAAGGTCGTAAGGGGGATGGACCGCGTCCGGTCGCGGCCCTTCAGAAGCATGCCGAAATTGTCGTCCACCCCGAGGAACGTACCGCGGGCAGGGATGCCGCCACGCTCTTCCTCGACCTCGCCGCCCCGGTCCCAGAGCACGCCCTGCCACTCGCGCCCCAGCGCGACCCGTCCGCCGGGCTCGTCGAGCTGGCTCAACCAATGCAGGGCATGCCGGGCATACGCCTCGAGCAGCGCCACCGGAGCCACCTCGCCGCAGCCCTCCTCGAACAGCGCCGTGCTCGCCGGCGTATGACCCGGCTCGCGATGCTCGGCCATTCGGAGCCGGAGGGTCCAGCCGACCACCATCCAGCGCGGCACCGGTCCCGTGGACGGCATCGAGGCGGTGATCCGCGACGTCCCGACCTCGCCACCGTTCACCCGGAGGGCCCCGCGCCAGCTGAGGTGGACCGCGGTCTCGGGCGGGGCGAGCACGCCGAGCGCGTCGCGCAGGCCGGTGAGGCAGGCGGGCAGGGCGGCGACGGCACGCTCGAGGGGCTCCTCCGGCGCCAGCACCAGCGCCGTGCGCAGGCGGGATGGCGTCAAGGACCAGACGAGCAGGCCGGCGTCGACCCCGTGCCGGGCCCGGGCCAGCGCGACCGCGAAGGGATCCGCCGGCCCCGAGGCCAGCCCGGTGATGAGGGGCGGGAAGCTCGGGCGTCCGGCCCGATCCGAACCGTCCATGAGGCGTCTCCCCTTATGCCATCCCGCCCGATACGAGGTTTCGCGCGATCTGCCGGAACGCCTGCGCCTGCGGCGAGGCGGGCTGCGTGACGACGATGGGGGCGCCGCCGTCGCCGGCGAGCCGCACCTGCAGGTCGAGCGGAATCTCCCCCATGAGAGGAACGCCCAGCTTCTCGGCCTCCTTGGCGACTCCGCCATGGCCGAAGATGTGCTCCTCGTGGCCGCAGTTGGAGCACACGTGGGTGCTCATGTTCTCGATCAGGCCGAGGATGGGGGCGTTCAGCTTCTGGAACATGTCGATGCCCTTGCGGGCGTCGAGAAGCGCGACGTCCTGCGGCGTGCTGACGATGATTGCGCCGTCGACCATGGTCTTCTGGCAGAGCGTCATCTGGACGTCGCCGGTGCCCGGAGGAAGGTCGACGATCAGGACGTCGAGGGCGCCCCACTGGACCTGGAACAGCATCTGCTGGAGGGCGCCCATCAGCATCGGCCCCCGCCAGACGACGGCCTCCTCCTCCTTCGTCATGAGCCCCAGCGACATCAGGGTGACGCCGTGGTTCCGGAGAGGGAGGATCGTCTTGCCGTCGGGCGAGGCGGGACGGCCCGTGACGCCGAGCATCCGGGGCTGCGAGGGGCCGTAGACATCCGCATCGAGCAGGCCGACGCGGCGACCTTCGGCGACGAGCGCGGTGGCCAGGTTCGAGGCGACGGTGCTCTTGCCGACCCCGCCCTTGCCGGACGCTATGGCGATCAGCCGGGAGACGCCGGGGACGCGCTCCGGCCCCTTCTGCGGCGTGGCATGACGGCCGACCTTGAGCGACGGCGGCTCGGGGGGCTTGCTGTGCGCCGTCATCACGGCCGAGACCTTCTCGACCCCCGGCACCTCCCTGGCACGCGCCTCGGCCTCCGCGCGCAGCGCCTCCATCGCCTCCGCCTCGGCCGGGTCGATCTCTAGCACGAAGCGGACCTGTCCCCCGTCGACGGCCAGGGCACGGACGATGCCGGCGGTCACGATGTCCGGGCCGCTGGGGAGGGTGACCCCGCGGAGGACGGCGAGGATCTGGTCGCGGGACGGACCGGCGGGGCTCATGTCGTTCATTCGGTCGGTGCCTTGATCTGGCCGTCGACGGCGTGAACCTCCTCGCCATCGAGCGTCAGCACCATGCGGGCCTTCACGAACCCTCCGCGCCGGTCCGCCGGAAGGTCCTCCAAGGCGTCCTCGATGGCCTTCTGCGAGGTCACCCCGACATGCTTCAGGTACTTCCGCATCGATAGGTTGAACTCTTCGTCCATGATCGCCTCCCGCTATCGCAGGTCGCCCGGGACCCGTGTCGTGTCTATCTAGCCCGTCGGGGGGCGACCCGCTAGGTCTTCCCCTTGCCGTTGAGGTAGTCCGCCGTCGTGCGGACGGTCGGCCGCTCGCCGCCGGCCATCGGCGCGTTCCGATCGTGGAACTGGGCGCGGATACGGCAATCGTCGCACATCTGAACGAGGCGCAGCGCCTCCGGGTTTCCGAACATCGAATGCGAGGCGAGCTTCTCGGTGATCCGTTCGACGGTCGATCGCACGCCGAAGGGCGCCCCGCAGGAGACGCACTCGAAGGGCGGCTCGGAGTTGAGGATCCGAGGCGAGAGTGCAGCCGGCGTCGGGTCGAACCGGGGCTCCAGCGTGATCGCCGTCTCGGGACATCCGTTCGCGCAGATGCCGCACTGGAGGCAGGCGTCCTCCTGGAACCGGAGCTCCGGCGTGTCCGGGTTGTCGACGAGGGCGCCGGACGGACAGAGCGAGACGCAGGCGAGGCAGAGCGTGCAGGCCTGCGTGTCGACGAGCACCGCGCCGTAGGGCGCCCCATCGGGCAGGGGGACGGCTTCGTCCGCGCCGGGCATCAGCGCCTGCGCCGCGACGCGCGCGATCTGCCGGCGCGATCCGAGCGTCAGCACGGGCGGCGCGGCTGCGGGTGCGGGGCCCGACACCGCCTCGGTCAATGCGTCCGGATCCTCCACCTCGACGATGCGGACGCGATCCGCTGCCCCCATCGCCTCCGCGATCGCGACCTGTGCGGCGAGGGGCTCGCGCTCCGTCCGCGGGGCCGGCAGGATGTCGACCCGGGCGAAGCCCGAGGCGAGGGCGGCCAGCGTCTCGGCATGTCCCCAAACGTTCAGGTTCTCCACCGCCAGCGGGATCACGTCGCCCGGCAATCCGCGGCCGTAGCGAGCGCAAAGCGAGATCATCTCCGCGCCATGCCCGTCATGCACGAGGAGGCGCGGCTCGACGCCCCCGGCCGCGCCGTAGGCTTCGGCCAGCGTCCCGACCCGCCGGAGCAGGGAATCGAGCGGCGGCGCGTCGTAGGACACAGCTCCTGACGGACACGCGGCATGACAGGCTCCGCAGCCGGCGCAGACCAGGGGGTCGATGGCGACATGATCCCCGTCGGGCACGATGGCCCCCGTCGGACAGAGGTCGAGACACCGCGTGCAACCGCTGCGGCCGGATCGCGAATGCGCGCAGAGGAGCGGGTCGAGGGCGACGTAGAGGGGTTTCTCGAAGGTCCCGACTAGCCCACGCGCCTGCGTCAACACCACGCCGACGGCGCCGGCGTCGCCCGGATCGGCGCGGAGGTATCCGTCCCGCTTGCGGTGGGCGGGAAACAGGGCGGGTTCTCCCCGCAGGTCGACGATGACGTCGCATCGCGTCCGCGCGCCGTCACGCGGCTCCGTCCAGCCGAGGTCGCCCCGACCGCCGGGGCGGACCTGACGCAGCGCGTCGAAGGACAGGTCGAACCGTCCGAGCGTGCCGGTCGCCGAGCGGAGGCGCCCGCTGATCGCCTCGATGCGGCGATCGAGCGGCGGTGCGGCCTCGTCCGTCAGATGGACGGTTACCGCCAGCGCATCGGCGAGTGCCTCGGCCGCCGGAACCGCGACGGCGGATGACCCCATGACGAGGCAGGCCCCGGAGGAGACCACGTCGACGGCCTTCGCCGGCGGCGGGTCGAGGAGGGCCTCCGCGATGAGGGCGGCCTGCTTCGGCCCGGCCGGTCCCTCTCCCCAGCCGGCCCGATCGCGGATGTCGGCGAAGCGCGACGCGGGGACGCCGATCTCATCGGCGAGTTCGGTCAGCCGCTCGACTTCCTGCCCGCAGGCGAGGAGCACCGGACCCTCCCGGAGTGCATCGGCTGCCGACGAGATCTCCGCGCCGCACAGGGCCGTGTGGACGCGGCTGCAGCGCAGACCCGTGCCGCGTGCGATGGCGTCCGCGTCGACCGACTGGGAGGAGAGGCAGTCGCATAGGAAGATATCCGGCATATCACGCTCCCCCAGACGAGCCGACGCTCGAGCATGGCCGCAGGAGAGACTACGCCGAAGTCCGCGCTGCAAGGGGGCATGCCGTCTGCAACCGATGCTTCGCAATTCCGACTGAATCTGACGGACATCCCGATTGGGTCAAAATGTCTATTTGGTCTGCGGTCAACACCCAAGGTTAGGGACAGAATGACCAACTGAACGTCACGATTTGCTGCATTCGGTCGCGCCCCCCGTCCCCGATGCTCGTCGGTAGGGCGGTCGGGAGAGCATGATCCGCCGCGTATACGATCGTACGCAGGAGGGTGGTTCGGGGATGGGGCTGGTCAAGGCCGAGATGCCGCTCGGGGTCATCGTTCGCCGGACGCCGGGCGTGACGCGATGGGCCCGCCATGCATGGCGCGTGTCTGCCGTCCTTCCGGGTGCCGGGCCCGCTCGCTGGCGCGAGCTGCGGCGCGAGGGGGAGGCCATCGAGTTCCACGCCGCGACGCTCCCGCTCACGCTCTGGTCGTCCGACACTGAAGGGTACGTCGCGAACTTGCGCGGCGTGCGCCCGGGAATCACCGTCGTCCTCCAGGAGGCGCCGGGCGATCCGCCCTGGGCGGCCGTCTCGGTGACGGCGTCCGCATACGAAGGCCAGGACGCCCTCGACGACGCGGAAGGGCTGGTCGAGCTCGTGTCCATGCCTCAGGCGCTGCATTCGTGGATCGAGGCCTTCTGCCAGGAGCATCACGTCGAGGAGGCGTTCGTGAAGCGCCGGCGCGACCGCAAGCGCATCGACCTGCACGAGGACGGGCGGGGCGACGCTCGGGTTCGGCAGACGGCGGACGTCTACCGCGTCCCGGCGCAACTGAAGGCGCGCGCGTCGTGAGGGACTTCTGGTCCGCCCGGCGCGCCGCGGTGCGCGAGGAGGAGGCCCGCGAGGCGATCGCGGCCTCCGAGGCCGCGATCGCCCGGGCCGAGGAGGAGCGGGCCGCCCGTCTGAGCGGGATGAACGATGCGGAGCTGTGCGCGGAACTCGGACTGCCGGACATCGAGACACTGGGACCTGGCGACGACTTCTCGGCCTTCATGCGCGAGGCCGTGCCCGCCCACCTCCGTCGGCTCGCCCTCCGCCGCCTCTGGGGCACCAACCCGGTGCTCGCGAACCTGGACGGGATGGTGGATTACGGCTGCGATTTCACCGACGCCTCGCGGTGCAGGCCCGATCTGCGTAGTGCCTACGAGGTCGGCAAGGGGCTGATGCGCCATGTCGAGGCGATGGCGGCCGAGGCCGAGGTGGACGCCGCTCCCGCGTCACCGGATGCTGCCGAGGCCGCCACCGACATGCCCGTCGATGAGGCGGCCCCGGCCGGAGAGGCGCCGGTGCAGATCGGCACGACGACCGCGCCTGCGGCCGATGGCGCCAGCGCGACGGAGGTGGAGGAGTTCGCCCCCCGCCACATGCGCTTCGACTACGGTGAGACACGATGACCGAGACCGCACGCGACATGACGGTGGCCGAGGAGGATCTCCTCCGCGCCGAACTCTACGACTTCCTCGGACTTCTGCTCGCCCGACCCCCGGAAGCGGCGTTGCTCGCCCGGACGGCGGCACTGACGGGTGACGGAAGCCCCCTGGGACAGGCCGTCTCGGATCTCGCCGCCCGTGCCGCGCGGACGACGGAGCCCGCGGCCGAACGCGAGTACACCCGCCTTTTCATCGGCATCGGGCGGGGGGAGCTGCTGCCCTACGCGTCTTACTACATGACGGGGTTCCTCAACGAGAAGCCGCTCGCGAAGCTGCGGGACGACATGGCCCGCCTCCGCATCGCCCGAACCGAGGCGGTCAGCGAGCCGGAGGATCACGTCGCCTCGCTCTGCGAGATGATGGGGGGGCTGATCGTCGGGCGGTTCGGCGCGCCGGCGTCGCTCGAGGCGCAGCGGGAGTTCCACGCGAAGCACGTCGCCCCGTGGGCCGGCCACTTCTTCTCCGACCTGACCTCGGCGCAATCGGCTGAGTTCTACGGCGCCGTCGGCGCCGTCGGCCGCGCCTTCATGGATATCGAGCGCGAGGCGTTCCGCCTCGGCGCCGCACCGCAACCCAGGATGAACGAGGGGAGGGCCTGAGATGGCTGACCGTGACGAGACGACCGAAGGGCGGGGCAGGGACCGCCGCGCCTTCCTCAAGCTCGGCCTGACCGCACCCGCCGCCGCGGCGGCCGTCGCAGCCGGAACCGCGCCCTCCGCCACCGAGGCTGCGGAGCCCTCCGGCGAGACCCGCCTGCAGGACACCGCCCACGCGCGGACCTTCTACGCCTCCGCCCGTTTCTGAGGGGACCGATCATGCTCAAGAGAAAGACCTCCGACGCTCCCCGCGCCGCGCGGCCCGGCCTCCTCCACCAGGCCGCCGGCAAGACCGTCGACCGCCGCGCCTTCCTCCGCTCCTCCGGCCTCGCCGTGGGTGGCCTGGCCGCCATCGGCGCGACGGGCGGCACCGTCACGAAGGCCGCCGCCGAGACGGTCGCGACCACGGGTGCCATCGACACGGTCAAGTCGGTCTGCACCCACTGCTCGGTCGGCTGCACGGTGATCGCCGAAGTGTCGAACGGCGTCTGGGTCGGTCAGGAGCCGGGCTTCGATTCGCCGTTCAACCTCGGCGCCCATTGCGCCAAGGGCGCGGCGGTGCGCGAGCACGCCCACGGCGAGCGCCGCCTGAAGTACCCGATGAAGCTCGTCGGCGGGGAATGGACGCGGATCTCCTGGGAGCAGGCGATCGAGGAGGTCGGCGACAAGATGCTCCAGGTCCGCGACGAGAGCGGGCCCGACAGCGTGTACTGGCTCGGCTCGGCGAAGCACAGCAACGAGCAGGCCTACCTGTTCCGGAAGTTCGCCGCCTACTGGGGCACGAACAACGTCGATCATCAGGCGCGGATCTGCCACTCCACCACGGTCGCGGGCGTCGCGAACACGTGGGGCTACGGCGCGATGACGAACTCCTACAACGACATCCACAAGTCCCGGGCGATCTTCGTGATCGGCGGCAACCCGGCCGAGGCGCACCCCGTCTCGCTCCTCCACATCCTCAAGGCCAAGGAGGAGAACAACGCCCCGCTGATCGTCTGCGATCCGCGCTTCACGCGCACGGCCGCCCACGCGGACGAGTTCGTGCGGATGCGTCCGGGCTCGGACGTGGCCCTCGTCTGGGGCATCCTCTGGCACATCTTCGAGAACGGGTGGGAGGACAAGGAGTTCATCCGGACCCGCGTCTGGGGGATGGACCAAATCCGGGAGGAGGTCGCGCGCTGGAACCCCGAGGAGACGGAGCGCGTCACGGGCGTGCCCGGCTCGCAGCTCGAGCGGGTGGCCCACACGCTCGTGAACAACCGCCCCGGCACGGTCATCTGGTGCATGGGCGGCACGCAGCACACGACCGGCAACAACAACACCCGCGCCTACTGCATCCTGCAGCTCGCGCTGGGCAACATGGGGACCGAGGGCGGCGGCACGAACATCTTCCGCGGCCATGACAACGTGCAGGGCGCGACCGACCTCGGTGTGCTCTCCCACACCCTGCCGGGATACTACGGCCTGTCCGACGGCGCCTGGGCGCACTGGTCGCGCGTGTGGGACGAGGATCTCGACTGGCTGAAGGGCCGGTTCCACACCGTGGGCACAGGCGAGGACGCCAAGCCGCTGATGAACGAGACGGGCATCCCCGTGTCGCGCTGGATCGACGGCGTGCTCGAAGACGCGGAGAACATGGACCAGGACAGCAACGTCCGGGTCATGGTGTTCTGGGGCCATGCGCCGAACTCGCAGACGCGCATGAAGGAGATGAAGACGGCGATGGAGCAGCTCGACACCCTCGTGGTGATCGATCCGTTCCCCACCGTGGCCGCCGTGCTGTCCGACCGCACGGACGGCGTCTACCTCCTGCCGGCCTCGACTCAGTTCGAATGCCGGGGCTCGGCCACCGCGTCGAACCGCTCCATCCAGTGGCGCGAGCAGGTCATGGCGCCGATGTTCGAATCGAAGCCCGACCACGAGATCATCACGCTGTTCGCTAGGAAGTTCGGCTTCGCCGACAGGCTGCTGCGCAACATCTCGATGGAGTCGGAGAACGTGCCGCTCGTCGAGGACATCACCCGCGAGTTCAATCGCGGCATGTGGACGGTGGGCTACACCGGCCAGTCCCCGGAGCGGATCAAGCTCCACATGGAGAACCAGCACACCTTCGACAAGACGACGCTGCGCGCCAATGGCGGCCCCGCGGACGGCGACTACTACGGGATGCCTTGGCCCTGCTGGGGGACGCCCGAGATGCGCCATCCGGGCACGCCGAACCTCTACGACATGTCGAAGCGTGTGTCCGAGGGCGGCCTGACGTTCCGCGCCCGCTTCGGCGTGGAGCGCGACGGCGACAACCTCCTCGCGGAGGGCGTCGCTTCGGCCGGCTCCGACATCCCGGACGGGTATCCGGAGTTCACCTACCAGATGCTGAAGGATCTGGGCTGGCATACCGAGCTCACCGATGAGGAGCGCGCCTCGATCGCCCGCGTCGCGGGCATGGTTGTCGGGGAAGTCTCGGGCGTCTCCGCCGACGGCGACGCGACCACCGAGGCGGGCGTGACCGCAGGGGAGGGCCAGCAGGCTTCCCTCGAGGAGGTGGGCGAGCAGTCGATGTCGCCCTTCCCGTCGGACTACGACGAGCGGGCCGCAGGCGTGAACTGGAAGACCGACCTCTCGGGCGGCATCCAGCGCGTGGCCATCGCCCACGAGTGCGCACCCTTCGGCAACGCGAAGGCCCGCGCGGTCGTCTGGACGTTCCCCGACCCGGTGCCCGTCCACCGCGAGCCGCTCTACACCTCGCGGCGCGACCTGGTGGAGGACT
Organism: uncultured Jannaschia sp.; assembly: GCA_964637265.1. Lineage (GTDB taxonomy): Bacteria > Pseudomonadota > Alphaproteobacteria > Rhodobacterales > Rhodobacteraceae > Jannaschia. The sequence continues at coordinate 432 of CAZWWR010000001.1, read as the reverse complement.
ACCCGACCTACGAAGACCGGCACGCCTACCGCCTGCCCACGCTCTACGCGTCGATCCAGTCGCAGGACTTCTCGAAGGACTACCCGATCATCCTCACCTCCGGCCGGCTGGTCGAGTACGAGGGCGGCGGCGACGAGACTCGGTCCAACCCGTGGCTCGCCGAGCTCCAGCAGGAGATGTTCGTCGAGATGAACCCGCGCGACGCCAACGACATCGGCGTGCGCGACGGGGCCCAGGTCTGGGTCGAGGGCCCGGAGGGCGGCCGCGTGCTCGTCATGGCGATGGTCACCGAGCGGGTCGGCGCGGGCGTCGCCTTCATGCCCTTCCACTTCGGCGGGCACATGGAGGGCGAGGATCTGCGCCACAAGTATCCGGAAGGCGCCGACCCCTACGTGCTCGGCGAATCCACCAACACCGCGCAGACCTACGGCT